>JBJKSY010000509.1:0-2753 GCA_046703645.1 Cyclobacteriaceae bacterium | reverse complement strand
CCGGGATGATTCGAGGAATTAATATCCGGCTTGTATAGCCGGGCATATACAGTTGCCCCGTCCCGGGCGGTGAAATGTATAATTTCCGGATCCCTCCAGTGATAGGCCTTGAATGCCCGGGTGGATGAATGCGTCACCTGGTGCATTTCGGCACCGGCATTGTCAGACATAAGATAAAGCTCCGGTATTATGTTGCTGTAGGAATATAGAACTGCAAGGGTCTTTTCATCCGGCGACAGAGAAACTTCATTTCTTCCCGGAAGGGATGTGATCCTGACCATGGGCCCTCCTTCAACCGGGACCCTGTAAAAATGATATTCAAAGGGGCTTTCCTTCGAGGATTGCAGGTAAAAATATTTCCCAGACCTTGAAAGGCTGACCCGGTACACCTCGAACTTTCCCGAAGTGATCTCTTTTTTCCTGCCGTTAAGCACATCAATTGTATAAAGCTGGGAATAACCTGTCACCTCCGATTGATACCAGAGAGTATGATCATCTTTAAGCCACCCGATGTTGCCCATGGAAATATCCCAGCCTTCAATACCCGGTCCGCCGATCCAGGCCTCATCATGTTGCCGGTCGAGAAGCTTCAACTTCCCTGAACCCGGATCCAGGCTCATGATCCAACGATCCTTGTTATCCTGCGACAGAATAACCACAACTGCCTGGCTGCCGGATTGGTTATAAACGGGGCCAAGTATATTGACATCCCTGGGTTGGGTATATTCCGGATTGAAAACACTGTCAGCAGGAGTGTAGTCCCGTAAAAACTCAGGTTTGTCGTAAATTCCGGGAATCTGTCTTGTATCTACATAATATACCGTATCCCTGTTACGATCGTATATGCCGAAAACGGATTTGGTATCGGGTCTGCCGACATTGGTCCTGGATGCCTTGAATTCGGTATAGGAGCTTTTCGTCACATATTCCGGAACATGGGTAATTTTTTCTGATGGCGGCCGCGATGCAAGCCTGAAAGTGACAAATCTTTCATCAGGACTTATCGTGAGGTCGGTGAGGGCTTTGCCGTTTAAGTAAATGGTTTCGGGTCTGTGAGGTTTCAGGGAATCTTCCCTGGCCTTTATCATTTTTTCGGTGGCTTCCTGTTTTCTTAACACGCTGATCAGGGACAATTCTTCATGTTCAAGCCATTTCTGCTGTGGCTCCTCAACAGGCTTTATTTCCTTTTTTCCCGGCTCGAAATCGGTTAGCTGGCTGAGTGTCCCATTTTTCTTTGACCAACTGAAAAGGTTGAATCCCGATTGGTAGACTATATGGCTTCCATCTAATGTAAAAACAGGGTGGGTCTCGGCAGAAACTGTATTTGTAACCTGAATTGTATTATGATGTACAATGTCCAGCAAAAATATATCACCGTTCTTTGAATATACTTTCAGTGTATGATCCCTGTTATATTCACCTTCGACTGTGGGTAAAGCCCTCAGTTCTTCCTGGCTTACTTTTACGGGCTGATCACCTGAGGGTGTGGTTTTATATAATGAAGGAACGGCATCCCTATCCGGATTCCAGTCGAAATAAATATATTTTCCGTCTTCCGACCAGAATACATTTTCAGGCCAGTAGCCGGTGAAATCTTCTCCCTTCATGATCTGGCTGATACTGATTTGCGCCCTGCCCGACAGAGGTATTATAAAAATAAGAAAGCTTAGAATTCGCTTAAACACTTTCATGGGTATTAACCGGATAATAATCAGGTAAAAAAGATCTGGTACAATGATAATGAATAATTAATGGTATCATTAAAAATAATCTCGTTTTAACTTCGAAATGAAAACACCGCTCACCTTTTGTGATTGTTGATGGATTTTATAAGACCGGAAAACAGGACTTGTTTTACTCAAGTCTGCCTGCTTGCCTGCTAAATCCTGTGGCGCTTCAATATGTAAACCGCTTAACAGCAAAGCACTGATCGTTATGGCAACAATGAGGGTTTGATTATACCATGGAAAGCTGTACAATAAAATTTATACGCACCATTTCACTGACCTTAACAAGTCCCAGCATTTTTATGGGGGGAGTCAGGCCGAAATCTCTTATATCCAGGTCGAGATATCCCTGGTAAAATTTATGATGCCTGATATTGCGAATGCTGACAGGTAATTGGTAAGTATTTTTTCTTCCTGCCAGGGTAATTTCCACGGAGAGAAGAATATTATTATTCCCGGGATAATTTTTGGAAATTGACTGAACAAAAGAACCGGCGGAGAGGCGTCGAATCTCCAAAACATGGATAATTATATAAGGATACTTATCTGCCTGAAGAAGATGCTGAAAATCAGGGTTCATTAATCTGTTGTTACAACTGAACTTAACGGTCCTGAGTTTCAGCATGGCGTTATTCAGGCGAAGATTATCGCCCGAAGAAATGGCATTGACCGTAAGGGTATCGTCGAGGAAACTTCCATTGTATCCGCAGGAAAAAGTATTGATGTTAGTGCTCCCGTTGATGACCAGGTGGCTTTCTTCTTCAATCCTTATATGATATTTCCTGCCGATAACATCCCTGCCGGATCTCTTGATTCCCGGAGGGAAAAGCATTAGAATAAGACCGAAGGAAGCATAGCGGATAAACCCTCTCATATATCAGTTAAATCAAAATCGGTTGGCGATTGTTTTGAAATAATAAAATAAAAGACGGACTATATCGCCCGCCTTTTATCATTTCCCTATTTACGTTAGAAACCGATAATTGCTTCAATCATTCCTCCGTGAAATTCGCCGTTTGTATAAAG
>JBJKSY010000508.1:0-4329 GCA_046703645.1 Cyclobacteriaceae bacterium | reverse complement strand
CCTTTTTCAGGCGCCGGCTCTTCCTTTTTTTTACAGCCGGCAATCAATACCAGAATGATCAGCAGGTTATATATAAAAAGTATTTTCATATTTCCGGAGCCATTTAAATTTATTGTACTACTTCCTGCCAGCCGTCCGGGTAATTCATGGGACAACATTTGATCTCTACCGCGTTAGTATAGATCCAGCAGGGGCCCAGGCTGTATTGCTTAGGATATTTCACCGCTTCATGCACATCCCTTTTCATGAATGCCTGCGACTTTTTTACTGCCGATACCTGGAAATATCCCAGCACTTCAAGCTTGGGATTATTCACACAGTACATATTTCCTGCAAGCGGTTCGGGAGGAGGGGCAAATATCCCTCCGGGATTATTTATCTGTTTATCTACCGCTTTCCAGTAATCATAGGCCTGCTGTGTCAAGGACTCGGTATACACCGTGATCAGGTAGGGGGTACTAGAAAAAAACGGCACGACGGTAATTTGCCGGTCGAACGATGTTCCATTAAAATCATCATCAGAAGCCAGTTCAAGCTGGTTGTGAAAATATTCATATTGCCAGCACTGCGTGTCATTCAATCCCTGGGTTGACAGGCTCAATTTAGTGGTAAACTCGTATACTCCCTCATATTCCCACCGGTAGAAATTTTTAATGCCCGGAGGATCTTTCATGGTCAGCCATACACGGTCGCCCTCGGGATGTACCGTGGTTTCCTTCACAAACTCATAATGGATCTCAATACTGGTATCCATGGGAGTCATTAGTTCCGGGTAGGACATCAATGTATCGTAATTCAGGGTTACAATATTAAGAACATAATGATGCCCGGGAATTCCTTTCCATTTAGGGTCAGTGAGGTATTTACCGGCTTTGGTATAAGTAGCCATGGCTATAGGAAGGTTTGTACTGTCGGCATCCATGATGCCTACCGTGGCATAGGGTACAGGATAGGTGGTCCCGGCCGTTGAAGCAGAATACGGAGTCGTGTAGGATATGTTAATGGTAAACGGACCAGGCTGGTCGGAGATAAATCCAGTCACCACGTATTTTTTATATACCCCGTTATAGGGAACTTCAAAAGGAGTTTCACAGGTTGTCATGATAAATCCGGCGAGGATGAAAATCAGATATTTTATTTTTCCTGTCATGATGCGCATTGATATTTACAGAAACCGGAAATTATAGCTCAGGGATGGTATGATCGTCCCCAGGAATGAATACTTGAAACCCTGGGGCACCTCGGTTCCCGGAATGGGCTTGAAATAGATCAGGTAAGCATTCTTCCGGGCATATACATTATACAGCGTAAAGGTCCAGTTGGCATCCAGGAATTTATTCCTCCTGTTGTTGCCTTTCATGGTGATTGAAAGATCCAGCCTATGATAATCGGGGATTCGTTCCAGGTTCCTGTCACTGTACTGGGCGATGACAATGTAATCATCCTGGTATTTCACAACCGGGAAGGTGGCCGGGTGGCCAGTGTTGTACACGAAATTGCCGGACGCATACCACCTCCGGTTCAGCTTATAGCTGGCCGTGATCTTAAAGTCGTTCGGTATATCGAAGGGTGCCGGGTAATAATTCCCGTCATTGATGGTCTCTTCTGCCGTCGGCCCTTTCATTCTTCTCAGGGTCCTTGCATAGGTATAGCTGACCATCCCCGTAAGTCTTCCCAGGTTTTTCTTAACGTAGAATTCAAGGCCAAAGGCCCTGCCGTCACCCTGCAGGATCTCCGACTCAACATCCGGGTTGACAAGCAGCTCGGCCCCGTTCTTATAATCGATCTGGTTATATAATTTTTTATAATAAACCTCCAGTGATGCTTCATAGGTATTGAGGTGAAAATTCCTGAAATAACCCAGCGAGACCTGGTCTCCCATCTGGGGGCGCAGGTAGGCGCCGCTGGGGAACCAGAGGTCGATCGGTGTTACGCCTGTCGTATTCGACAACTGCTGGATGTACTGGTACTGCCGGTTATAGCTGAGCTTAACGGAATTCATGTCATTTATAAGGATGCGTACAGCAAGCCGCGGCGCCAGACCCTGGTCGTTGCTGATCTTTTCCCCTTTTCCATAAACCCGGGAGCCGGTAATCGTTTCCCTGCTTTCCGGAACGCCGGCCTGGTAAATATGGATCGTGCCCGGCCCGGTCTGGCTGAACTGTGAATACCGTACCCCCGCCATGATCCGGATAAAAGAAAACAGGTCGAATTCATCGCTGGCATAGGCATACTTCTCCTGCCCGTACATGTCTTCTATCTTCACCGGGTACAGGGAACTTTCCTTTCCCGGGACAAGGCTTCCCTGAATGAATTTATACCAGGCGGTACCTCCGCCGAAATCGATCCGGTTGGATTTATCGGGCTGGTAAAAGAAATTGACCTTGGCCTCCTTGTAATCTATGCCCGCGTTCCAGTCAAAGGCGATCCTGGGCATATCCTCGCTCATTCCGTAGCGGTACTTGCAATAAACTCCCGTCAGGTTTACGGCCAGCTTTTTCCCGATAAGCTGGTTGTAGGTGAGGGAATGGTTCTCGCTGCCCCAACGGAACAGGGTATCGGTGGGAAGTTTGAACTGGTCATAGCTTTTATAAAAGGTATAAAAGACCTGGCTGCTTTTCATGATCTTTAAATTCATCTTGATATTCCCGTCATAAAAAAATGCATTGCTGTTTTTGATCGATTTGTTATTGATCATGCCCAGCAGGAAATCGCTGTACAGCGACCGGCCTCCGGCCAGGATGGTAAGATGGTCCTTGATCACCGGAACTTCCAATGTCAGCCGGCTGGCAAATAGCCCGATACCTCCTTCGCCTGCAAGACGGTTTACCTGGTTGCTTTTGGTTTTTACTTCAAGCACGGAAGAAAGCCTGCCACCGTAACGGGGAGGGATCCCTGATCGCATAAGGGTGACCTGGTCCACCATGTCCTCATTGAAGGTGGAAAACAATCCGAATACATGGGAACTGTTGAAAAGGGGAGCCTCATCCATGATCACCAGGTTCTGGTCGGCACTTCCACCGCGGACATTGAAGCCGGTCGCCGCTTCCCCGACAGTGGATACCCCCTGCAGCATCAGAATGCTTTTTATGATATCGGTTTCTCCCATCAGGGCGGGCTGCACATCCATCTCACTGACGCTTAGCCTCGACAGCCCCGCCATGGTTTCATAAATATTTTCATTGGGCTTGCCGCTGATGACCACCTCGTTCAGCAAATGCACCTCCTTGGGCAGGAAAAAAGTTTTCGACTGGTCCTTATCAATGACTACCTTTTCAGTCTGGCTGACATAACCGACCGATTGGATTTGCATATAATAGGTCCCGGCGGGAAGATTGAACCGGAATGAACCGTTTATATCCGTAACCGTGCCTTTTTTCAGGGCAGGAATGTAAACGGTTGCCCCGATAACCGGAGTTTCATCCTTTACATCCACCACCATCCCGTCAAGCTTATATAAAATATCGGGACCGGTGGCAGCAGGGCGGTAACTGGTGTCGTACATATTCAGTGCAGCTTCCTGGTTTTTATAGAATATGATGAAGATATCCTTGTAGTTAATGAATGAAAAAGGGAGGCCTTTCAATACAAACCCAAGATCGTGTTCAAGACCTGAAAACCCGGAAGGCATAAGGGTCTTGTACGGATCAAACCATTCGGTCTTATAAATAAAATCAACCTGATAATGCTCATGGATCAACGAGACTGCCCGGGTCAGGGGAATGCTGTCGCTGGAAGCGCCTGCCTGGGAATAAGCAGCCGGCGAAAAACCGGAAAGGAAAAATAGCAGAACAAAAATTTTCTTCATCGATAACAATTTTATCGGGTTACATTTATTTTACCGGAACTCGTTACCAGCCTGCCGGCTTTATCCCATCCAATAGCGGTGATCTCCATTCCGGATACAAGATCATTTAATCCGAAAGTGTTATGACCCCTACCCGATGTTTCATGATAATCCGTATCCCAGTAGAGGACCGGCGAGAGATCCGGGAGGTCTTTATGAGACATGGGATTATAGACGGGTTCAGGTTCCTGCAGTCCGGAGAAACGGGTTCTTATAACATTGGGCAGGTAAACATGTTCACTGGTATAAATTGCCATGATCCCGCCGAACCCGGCAATCCCGTAAGGTTTTAAAGAATTTTTTTCCATCAGGATGTCGATCCGTTTAACATCACCGATTGAAAGTGATAATACTTCGGAAATATCGAAAGTGGGAATGCCATTGATAAGGAACAGGGGACGCCTGTTTAGTTCCGGATTATTGTGGTTATAAATAATGATTGAACTGTCTTTTTGCGAAATATGAAGATGCACATTGATAAG
>JBJKSY010000507.1:0-19924 GCA_046703645.1 Cyclobacteriaceae bacterium | reverse complement strand
ATCACATAGAAGAAACTCTTTCGAATGGTATTCCTGTCGTATTTTATGACAGGATTTATGAAAGTCCCAATTCATCGAAAGTTATAGTTGACGACTACCAGGGCGCCTATGATGCCACAACACATCTCATTGAACAGGGATGTACCAGGATCGCCCATCTTTCCGGCCCGGATTCCCTGTTTATCTGCCAGGAAAGAAAAAGAGGATATACAGAAGCTTTAAGGAAGAATAACTTTCCATATGATGAAAGCCTTGTTGTTCTTGCCCAGAACAAGGAAGACGGGATGGCAGTGACCCGTAAATTAATGAATTCCAACAAGCCCCCGGATGCCATATTTGCAGTAAATGATAACACGGCGGCGGGAGCAGTGGTCATGTTAAAAGAATTAAAACTTAATATTCCGGACGATGTGTCGGTAGTAGGTTTTACCGACGATCCTGTGATATGCACCATTGTCGACCCGGCAATTACGAGTGTTCACCAACCGGCTTATGAAATGGGAACGCAATCAGCAAGGATCCTGTTGGATAACCTGAAGTACGGTATCATAAAAAATGAAACGATCACGCTTAAAACCAGTCTGGTGGTCAGAAAATCTTCTCTCAGGGTGAAAAATTAATTTTGTGGATGATATAAAAGAATTTTAGAATTATCTTTTGGCGTTTTGAGGCAAATAATGCAATTTATCATCTTGATTTGTCATATAGCATCAATCTGTATTAACTTTTAATGAAATAGTAATTTATGGAATATTTCTTTGGTATTGATATTGGAGGAACTAACATTAAAATTGGTCTTGTGGATTCTGAGAAGGGTCTTCTTGATAAAATTAAATATCCTTCGGGTGAGGTGGGCAATACCGGCAGTTTTATCAGGAACTTCAGTTCAATTTTATCAAAGGAATTTAAAAAGCACCCGGAAGTAAAAAAAGTGGGGATAGGGGTTCCCGGCACCATTTCGAAGGATGGAAGATCAACGCTTGAGATCCCCAATTTGCAGGAGCTAAGCCATACGCCGATTGTTGATATCCTGGAAAAGAATCACCCGGGTGTTGAATTCATCATTGAGAATGATGCCCATGCTGCAGCATTGGGAGAATATTATTTCGGGGAAGAGAAATTGCCTGAAAATTATCTGTTCATCACTTTGGGAACAGGCGTAGGCAGTGCCGCTATAATCAATCATAAGGTCTTCAAGGGCGGGGATGGGAATCCCATGGAGATCGGTCATATTATATCTAAAAACGGAAAGGAACTGGAAGCCCTTATAGGAAAAGTCGGGTTATTGGATATGATCAACGGCATGCTTAAGAGTAGTAAGTCAGGAAGCGCCCTCGGCAAAAAACTCCCTGAATGGAATACAAAAACAATCGTAAAAGCAGCGATCGAAAAGGACAAAGTTGCCCTCAAGGTATTTAAGAAGGTAGGCGTTATTCTTGGTGAAGCTCTGGTCTCGGCCATACGTTTGCTGGATATAAAAACAGTAATTGTAGGCGGCGGTTTATCAGCGAGTTATGATTTTGTATATAAACCTATGATTAAGGTTATGACCAAGAAACTTACTCCCTACTATACGGACGAACTTGTGGTTATGAAAGCCAAGCTTGGAAATAACGCCGGCATTCTTGGATCTGCAGCTTTATGCTTTAAATGATCCGGTAAACCCGGCTGGATTATTATTTTGTTGAAAATCCCCTCTGTTCAAAAACATCGTCACATATCCCCAATGAGGTGAATCGAACCACCAGCATTTCCGGATCTTTTACGGTCTGGCTGCAGGAAGGGCCCGGATCCAGGAAATATATGTAGAATTTCTGGTCCCGTTCATAAAGATCATTCCGGTCAGGCTTTCCCAGGAGATTAATGATATATTCTTCATTTTTTCCCAGCATCCTGTCCCTGGCAGATAAAAGAACTGGCAGGGAAGTTTTCCGAATACCGGAACAGCCGTCATGATCTCCCTGCCATGATCCGGAATCGAATCCCTTGATTTTGGGACTTTGATTGCAAGCCATTAACAGAATAATTGAAAGCCATACCGGCCAAATGGAAATTTTCAGATGATTAATGACTGATTTCATTTTGCTATGGATTTATTCCGGTTAAAACAAAAATAGTTTAACGGATAAGACGAATTTATAATCCGTCTGAAGTTTATTGAATATTTTTGCTGGAAAAGAAATTCAAAGAACAAATCAAGTCAATATCTATGCTTCGGTTTTCCGGCTTTCTTAAAAACGTCTCTGTCATTCTTCTCGCCGCGGTTCTTCTTATAGTTTATGCTTTCCTGGGAAAATACGCCGGTATTCTGTTTGCGAAAGACGGGAGTCAACTCTATACTGTCACTAAAAACCAATTCTTTTACTATTGCTTTTCACTGGGACTGATTTATAACCTGGTATTTCACCTGTTCAGGATATTTTATTTCGGAAACTCCGGAAAAGACAGCAGGGGACCTGGTGCTAAGCTGAAAGAGACCATGAAAACCTGGTGGCAATTCCTTATCATGTCGGTTAATATATTCTTCGGTTGCTATATTCTGTTCGCCGGTCTTGCAAATAATGCGGAAAACTACAGCTTTTCTTCTGTCACCTTTATTCCCGTGGTTGGACTTATACCCCTTGCCATAACACTTCTAGCCTTACCTGTTACCTATTTTATCATGCTTAAAAATTTACGCGGAACTGCTCTATAGATTGATTCTACAGGTGAATAGAAGTTTAATTTATTGTTTATTATCATTAACATAAGAAATTGTTAATCAAATATTTAAGATACTCCATCTTAATTTTTACTAATTATTATAGTATTAATTCTACTTTTTTTAGTAAAAACTATCCAGTAAATTTCACTGATTTAACCTTTAGCATAGTTGACCGGAAAAATAACCAGAGAAAGAAAGGAATATGGCGGAGAAAAATGAAAAATTCGTTTACGACGAGAGTACCATAAAGTCGCTCGACTGGAAACAACATATCCGTTTGCGGCCGGGAATGTACATTGGAAAGCTCGGTGACGGCTCTTCCCAGGATGACGGGATTTATGTCCTGTTAAAGGAAGTAATCGATAATTCGATCGATGAATATGTGATGGGATATGGTAAGAACATAGATATAAAGATCACTGATCAGCGCGTTGAGGTCAGGGACTATGGAAGGGGAATACCGCTGGGAAAGGTAGTGGATTGTGTTTCCAAGATTAACACCGGAGGTAAATATGATACCCGTGCTTTTCAAAAATCCGTCGGCTTGAATGGCATTGGTACAAAGGCCGTTAATGCCTTATCAAAGTATTTTTATGTGCAATCTTTCAGGGATGGCAAGACCACCTTCGCTGAATTTACCCGCGGTAAGATTACTAAGGAAGTAAAGGAAAAGCCGGCTTCAGGCAAGAACGGGACTATGGTCATTTTTGAACCGGACCCTGATGTCTTTAAACATTACCGATTCATCCCGGAATTCCTGACCAGCCAGATCTGGAATTATGCGTATCTGAATGCCGGTCTCACCCTGAATTTAAACGGGAAGAAGTACCAGTCGCAGAACGGCCTGCTCGACCTGTTGAAAAATAAAAGCGATGAAGAAAGCATGCGATATCCTGTCATTCATCTGAAAGGAGAGGATATTGAAATTGCCCTTACGCATAACAACAGCTATGGGGAGGAGTATTATTCATTTGTGAATGGCCAGTTCACGACCCAGGGAGGAACTCATTTAAATGCTTTTCGAGAAGCGGTTGTGAAGACAGTCAGGGAATTTTTTAAAAAAGATTTCGATGCAACGGATATCCGGGCAAGTATCGTTGCGGCTATCTCGGTAAGGGTGGTGGAACCGGTTTTTGAATCCCAGACCAAGACCAAGCTTGGTTCGCAAAATATGGCGCCTGACGGACCTTCTCTCAGGGGTTATGTAAATGACTTTATTAAAAAAGAACTCGATGATTACCTGCACCGGCATTCCGATGTGGCGGATGCTTTATTGAAAAGGATTGTTCAGTCGGAAAGGGAGAGAAAAGATATTGCCGGAATCAAAAAACTGGCAAATGAAAGGGCGAAAAAAGCCAACTTGCATAACAGGAAGCTGAGGGATTGCCGTGTTCATTATGATGACCTTAATGATGATTCAAGGAATGATACCGTGATATTCATTACGGAGGGGGATTCCGCCAGCGGTTCCATCACGAAATCAAGGAACGTTCAGACCCAGGCCGTCTTCAGCCTCCGGGGTAAACCCCTGAATTGTTTCGGGTTGTCTAAAAAAGTAGTTTATGAAAACGAGGAATTCAACCTGCTGCAGCATGCCCTGAACATTGAGGACGGACTCGACGGACTCCGGTTCAGGAAAGTGATCGTAGCGACGGATGCAGATGTGGACGGGATGCACATACGGATGCTTTTACTCACCTTTTTCCTTCAGTTTTTCCCGGACCTGATCCGCAACGGCCATCTTTTTATACTCGAAACTCCTTTATTCAGGGTCAGGAATAAAAAAGAAACTTTTTATTGTTACAGCGAAGATGAAAAGCAGGAGGCCATTAAAAAGCTGGGAGGCAAGCCTGAAATAACCCGTTTTAAAGGTTTGGGTGAAATATCTCCGGATGAGTTCGGAAAGTTCATAGGCGATGATATTCACCTCGAACCGGTGATCCTGCGAAGTGATGCTGCCGTGAAAAATATTTTGGGATTTTACATGGGGAAGAATACTCCGGAACGACAGAACTTCATTATTGATAACCTGAGGATAGAAAAGGATGTCGTATTGGAAGAAGAAGTAGTAACAGAATAAAATGGGAAAGCAGAAAAGACAAAAACAAGGCAGCGGATCTTCGAAAAATAAACCGGCTGCCCGGAAAAGGGAAAAGCCCGGTGAAGAAGAAATTCATGACATATTACCCCTTTCGGGATTATATAAAAACTGGTTCCTGGATTACGCTTCCTATGTAATCCTTGAACGGGCAGTGCCTGCTATCGAGGATGGACTGAAACCGGTACAGCGGCGTATTCTTCATGCCATGAAGGAAACCGATGACGGCCGTTTCAATAAGGTGGCCAATATTATCGGGAATACCATGCAATACCATCCGCATGGCGATGCTTCCATATCCGAGGCCATTGTGAACCTTGGACAAAAAGATCTGCTGATAGATACCCAGGGAAACTGGGGAGATATAAGGACGGGAGACGGGGCCGCTGCCTCCCGGTATATTGAAGCCCGGCTTTCAAAATTTGCTCTGGATGTAGTCTTTAATTCCGAAACAACGGAATGGCAACTATCCTATGACGGCAGAAAAAAAGAGCCGGTCACCCTACCGGTAAAATTTCCCTTATTGCTTGCACTGGGCGTGGAGGGGATTGCCGTGGGACTTTCTACAAAAGTGCTGCCTCATAATTTCATAGAACTTATCGATGCTTCCATCGATTTCCTCAAAGGAAAGAAAGTAAATATTCTTCCTGATTTTCCGACCGGGGGAATGGCCGATTTCTCAGAGTATAATGAAGGTCAGCGTGGAGGAAGAGTAAGGATAAGGGCTCATATCGACGAGGTTGATAAAAAAACCCTGGTGGTCAGGGATATTCCTTATGGAAGCACTACAACGAGTCTTATTGAATCCATTGTCAAGGCGAATGATAAAGGCAATATCAAGATAAAAAAGGTGGTAGACAATACCGCCAAAGATGTTGAAATTGAAGTACACCTTGCCCCGGGGCAATCTCCCAACCAGACGATCGACGCCCTCTATGCTTTTACCGATTGCGAGATCAGCATTTCCCCCAATGCCTGTGTAATTGTAAACGAAAAGCCGCAGTTTTTAAATGTCAATGAGATCCTAAGGATTTCAACCAATCAGACCGTTGATCTCTTACGCAGGGAACTTGAAATTAAATAATCGGAATTGCTCGAAAGGATCCTGTTTTCTTCGCTTGAAAAAATATTCATAGAAAAAAGGATTTACCGGAATATAGAGGAGTGCGAAACCTGGGAAGCAGTAATTTCCACTATCGATAAGGGCCTGAAGCCTTACAGGAAACAGTTCTACAGGGAGATCACGCAGGATGATATAGTGCGGCTGACGGAAATAAAAATCAAAAGAATTTCAAGATACGATTCATTTAAGGCTGATGATCTTCTCCGAAAGCTTGAGGAGGAATTGAAACAGGTGGAATATGACCTCAAGCACCTTGTGGAATTTTCAATTCGTTACTTCCTTGGGCTGAAGGACAAGTATGGCAAAGGTCGTGAAAGGATCACCGAGATCAAGAATTTCGATACGATAGCCGCCAGCGTGGTAACTGCCAATAACCAGAAACTTTATGTCAACAGGGTGGATGGATTCATTGGATATGGATTGAAAAAAGATGAATATATCTGTGAATGCTCCGACCTGGATGACGTGATTGCTTTCAGGAGAGACGGTAAATTCATGGTCTCAAAAATTGCCGATAAGGTATTCATGGGGAAGGACATCGTGCACGTCAGCGTCTTCGATAAGAATGATGAAAGGATGGTCTATAACATGATATACCTGGATGGTAAAAGTGGAAAAGCCATGACCAAACGTTTCAAGGTATTGGGCGTTACCCGTGATAAAGAATATGATCTTACAATGGGTAATACCGGGTCTAAAACCCTTTACCTGACCGCCAATCCTAACGGGGAGGCTGAAACGGTTACTGTTTACCTTTCGGCTGGCTGCAGGGCCCACAATAAAATATTCGATTTTGATTTTAGCGGATTGGAGATAAAAGGCCGCGCGGCAAGGGGAAACACCCTTACAAAATATCCGGTAAGAAAAATACAACTGAAATCCGCCGGTATCTCCACACTGGGTGGACTGGACATCTGGTATGATTCTTCCATCGGAAGGCTGAACAGGGACAAGCGGGGAGACCTTCTCGGCAATTTCTTACCGGAGGATTTCCTGCTGATTGTCACCGATGATGGAAACTACCAGGTTATGAAATTTGAGATAAACCTGCGATTTGACCCGGACCGGACCCTTGTAATTGAAAAATTCAACCCTGAAAATGTGATCCAGGCCATATATTACGACGGGGAAAGCAAAACATTTTATATAAAAAGATTCACCGTAGAAACGAATACGGTAGGAAAAAAATTTGTATTTATATCCGAGCATAAGGACTCTAAGCTGGTAATCGCAACCACGGATCCTGAAGCATCGGTATTGGTGGAATATGATGTAAAAAGAAAAGATGCCAGGACACACGATACTCTTTTGCTGGAGGAGCAGATCGATCTGAAAGGATGGAAAGCTGCCGGGAAAAAATTAAGCCAGCATATGATCAAATCTGTTTCGCTGGTGAATGAAAATAAAGAAGATGACTCGCGGGAATCGGGTTCCGAAACTATTGATGTTGAAAATGTAGTAAAAGCTGAAAAGCAGATTAAAAAATCTAAGTCATCAGCCGTAAAAAAAAAGAACGGGATCGACAGCAAAAAAAAAGAAAAGGCTCCGGGAAAAAGCCCGTTCAAAAAAGATCGGGAAATATCCGGAAAGGAAAAACCAAAAAACGGGAAAAAACAGGAAATAAAAAGCGAAAGCGATGAATTTTATGAGGCAGGAATGACCGTTGACCTTAACTTTAATGCGGGCCCGGAAGAAGAGGACCAACTGAAACTATTTGATAACTGAAAAATCCATGCGACGGCTGTTATTTTCATTTGGGAAATTTTAAGGGTGGGAAATATTAATCATTCTTTTTTTGTCTGAAATCACCGATTATTGCTTTCTGAAACGCAACCAGAAAAAAATTATCCCTGTTAATGTAAACAAAAGAGGTTATAATCGTTTAATTCTTTGTGTCTGATATTATCTGATGAAGCATGCCCAAATTAAGTTGAAAACCGGCAAATGGGGGTTCCTATTCCTGGCAGCAGCGCTTTTCATCTGTTTATTTTCCGGTATTCCTCAATTATACGGCCAGTCAGTTACCAAAATTAAAGGAAGGGTAGTTGATGCACAGAACGGCCAGCCGGTGCCCTTTGCAAATGTGTATTTCAGTAAGAATATCAGCGGAACCATCACGGATTTTGACGGATTTTTTACCATATCTTCCTCCTATAAAGTCGATTCCCTTGAAGTTTCCTATGTCGGATATAAATCGCAGAAAAAGCCGGTTAAACAGGGAATCACGCAAACGATCAATTACAGCCTCGAGCCCGATGTGGTAAACCTTAAGGAATTTGTATTTTACGCAGGGGAGAACCCGTCCTGGCAAATCCTCAGGAATGTGGTGAAAAATAAGGATAAAAATGATAAACGGGCTCTCGAAGCCTATGATTGCGACAGCTATAACCGGATTGAGATCGACGTGAACCGGCTTCCGGATAAATTAAAATCGATTGGAATGTTGAAAAAGATTACTGCCACCCTTGATAGTGTATATCCGCTGAGAGATGATAATGGCCGGCAGCTCATACCTCTTTTCATATCGGAAAATTTTTCAAGATTTTATGTTAAAAATAACCCGGAAATAACCAAGGAAGTCATTAAAAAGACCCGGATTGAAGGTGTGGGTATAGAAGACGGAAGCTATGTTTCACAGTTCCTGGGATCCTCATTCCAGGAGTATAATTTTTACAGGAACTGGCTGAATATTTTTGACAAGGATTTTGTATCCCCCATTGCAGACGGGTGGAGATTGTATTATGATTACTATATCCTTGACAGCGTTATGGTGGGCAGGGACTCGTGTTACCTCCTTTCGGTTGAACCTAAAAATGAAAAGGACCTTGCCTTCTCAGGAAAAATGTGGATAACTAAAAAAGACTTTGCCCTTAAACAGATCGATGTTACCATTTCCAAGTCGGCAAACCTGAATTTTATCAAGTCGATCAGGATCCAGCAGAGTCTTGCCAAAACGGAATTGGGCCCCTGGCTTCCGGAAAAAACAAGGATAACCATCGATGTTTCCGAACTGGGGGACAAGATGCCGGGCTTTAATGTGAAATTCAACAATTCAATAAGTAACTGGGTATTGAACGAGCCCAGGCCGCCTTCTTTCTATAATGTACCTATTGACCTTGCTCCCAGGAATATGGAAATGAATGATAATTTCTGGAAGCAACACCGGTCGGATACGCTGTCCAGGGACGAGCGTATGTCATTCAAACTCATCGATACCTTGACAAATATTCCTGTTGTGAAACGTTTGACCTGGCTGGGCAAATTTGCCGCAACGGGATATATTCGAACAAGTAAAATAGATTACGGTCCTGCACTGTATACCTATTCCAATAATGACGTGGAAGGCAATCGTTTCCGGATTGGTGGCCGGACCAATGAATACCTCAGCGACAGATGGTATTTACGCGGATACCTGGCATACGGGTTTCGTGATCAAAGATTTAAATACGGAATTTACGGCGGCTACATATTTAACAGGAAACAGTGGACGGAACTTATTATCGGTAAGAAATATGACATTGACCAGGTAGGCATTCAGTCAGATGAACTTACTGAAAATTATATCTTCCTGGCTCTTACAAGATTCGGTACCCTGAGCCAGCCTTATTTGAATGATGAAACTGCCGTCAGGTTCAGGTCGCAGTTTGGAAGGGGATTTACCTACAGCCTTACCCTTATGAGGAATACGTTTAATCCTCTTTATAATTTTGCCTATTACAGGAATGATGGCATACCCGGAGAATTAGGACATAGTTATATCAATACGACCGCCTCTTTCGAATTGCATTACGCCCGCGATGAGCGATTTGTCACCGACGGTAATCTGAGGTTAAGCCTGGGTCCCATTCGTGCACCGGCATTTACATTCCAGTATACGCAGGGGCTGAACGGGCCACTGGGAGGGGATTTCAATTATAAAAAGGTGGCTCTCACCTACGAACAGAATCTCAGGCTGGGCCTGCTGGGAACTTCGAATTTCAAGCTGACAGGAGCCAAGGTCTTTGATCCTGTGCCGTATCCCATTCTGTTCAACCATATAGGTAATGAAACGATTTTTTTTACAACGGGGGCTTTCAGCACGATGAATTACTTTGAATTTGTAAGTGATAGTTATCTCTCACTGCGTTATCAGCAATATTTCGGAGGTTTCATACTGAACAGGGTTCCCCTGATGAATAAGTTGAAATGGCGGCTGGTAGGTGACGCAAATATACTTTGGGGTCATATGAGCCAGGGAAGTAAAAACCTGATTCCACAGGTTGATGAAAACGGGAATCCCGTACTTCAGTTCCAGACCCTGGGACCTGTTCCATATATTGAACTTGGCTATGGCATAGAAAATATTCTGAAAGTCATACGGATTGATGCTTTCCACAGGATCACCTACCTTCATAATCCGAATATTCACCCCTTCCAGGTAAAGATCAGCTTACAGTTGATACTATAATTAATTCCCGGCCGGTTTATTCAAAAATCCAATAACATCTATTGCATTCATATTCCCCCGGCCTTCCCGGAGAAACAGTTGAATTCAGAAAAGAGCATGCCTGATCTTGCATTAATATTCTATTAATTTTTAACTTCAGACTTATAAAAAAAACAAAAATGATAAAGGATTCCAGGAGATCATTTATTAAAAAGCTGGCTTCAGGAGCTGCTGTCGGCGCTTATGCATTTTCTTCCGTTGCGAGGGCCGCACTTCCCAAGGCATCTGAAAATAATTCCCGGCGGTTAAGAGACAAAAACATGAAGATCGGTATCATCGGGGCTGAAAACTCACATACGATTCTTTTCGGGAAACTGTTCAATGTCGAGAATAAATTCCCCGGAATAAAAGTTGAATATGTATGGGGTGAAACGGAAGATCTGGCATTAAAAGCAATGAAGGAGGGACACATTCCCAACCAGGTGAAGGACCCGAATGAAATGCTCGGAAAGATCGATGCCCTGATTGTCGATCACCGTCATCCAAAGTACCACCTTGATGCTGCAACTCCGTTCGTGAAAGCAGGAATACCCACCTTCATCGATAAACCTTTCTGTTATCGTGCCGCGGAAGGAAAGAAATTCCTGGATATGGCCGCCAAATTGGGAACCCCGGTAACTTCTTTCAGCACGATAGCCGATTGCGACGGCACCTTCGATATGAAAAAACAGGTAGAATCAGCCGGAGAGATATCGAATGTTGTGGCTCATGGCCCGGTAGACCTTGATTCTCCCTACGGAGGTATATTTTTTTACGGTGTCCATATGGTTCAGCCCCTGATGTTCATTTTCGGGGAAGATATTAAAAAAGTCATGGTCGTCAGGGATAAGGAAAAGGGAAGTGCCAGTCTGGCATTCGGGAATGGGATGCTGGCCACTCTTGTATTTAATACGTTGCATTACGGCTGGGAAAATTTTATCGAAACAAAAAAAGGTATATCCGAACTTAAATCAAGAGTGCAGGAAACGGACCCGCCCAGGTATTACAGGGATATGGTTGAAATGTTCCGTACCGGCAAGGAACCACGAAGCCACCAGAGTATATTGAATTGCGTTTCCGTACTTGAAGCGCTTGAAAAATCAGTAAATAGCGGGCACTGGGAGGATGTGATCTACGTCTGATAATCTTTATGGAATAATACACGATTATTCAAACAACTGTCCTGATCCTGAACTTGTTTTTCCTTACTAACTTTACACATGATCCCCGGGAATTTTGACGGGAGACTAATTTAGCATGAATTTACTCACCTGGAATTATGTCGGAAGAATGAAGCGCAGAAGATCGTTTATCTATTTTGTCCTAATGATCTCCCTGTTGGTTTCTTCATGCAGGCGTTCTCCCCGGGAGATAAAAACCCTGCCTGGTGCACATGTGGTTTTTACAGATTACAGGTCTATCCTTGATACCCTGGATCTAATGCTTGAAAATAAAAACGTTGATCCGGAAGCTTACCTTGAAGCGGCCTTTATAGCCTATGAATATGATGATATTAATTCTTCCCGGAAATTCCTCGATGAGTATACACAGTCGGGAAATAATTCGGCACGGGCTTTTTACCTTTCATCCTGCCTTGATCTAAGGCAAAACCAGCCGTCAAGGGCTGTCTCTGAAGGCCTGCAGGCTTATATAAAAGGGCTGAATGATTACCGGTTGATGAACGTGATCGCAACCGGCTTTTACCGTTTGAAAAACTATGACAGTGCAAGATGGGCGGTTGACATGGCTCTTGACAAGTATCCTTCCTGCCCGGAATCATTGATCCTTAAGGGAAATATTCTATTATCAACCGGAGATTCTACCGGAGCCCTTAATCTGTTTGCCAAAGGATTTTCACTTGACCCCGAATCTGGTGATGCCGTTAATGCCATGATCAGTATTTATACAGGGAAAGGTGACTGGACATCGGCGATGGGTTTGATTAAAGATAAACTGGCTCAGAACGGAACAGGCTCCCACATGGCGCTCCGCCAGGAACTTGTCGATATCTTTATTAACCTGAAAAGATATTACTCTGCCGATAGCCTGATAAATGTTCTGCCGGACCAGGGAAATGAATATTTCAAGAATTTCAGCAAGGCAAGACTTTTCTATGAAAGATACAGGCTGGATTCGGCCCTGTTTTATGCTGATAAGGCAATTCAATCCACAAATGAACCCAGGGATGCCCAGGTTCTTGAAGCAAAGACCTTGCAACGTTTAAGCAGGTACTATGATGCCCGCAATGTTTATACCTCTATTCTGGAAAAAGACTCCACGGATGTTGAGGTAAATAACGACCTTGACCATGTGAACCGTATCATTTCCTATCTAAACCGAATCAACCAGTTCCGGCAGGATTCGATAAACCGCAGCAGGATCAAACCTCTTGAAACCATACCCTTCAATAAAAAGCCTTAAAGAATAACTTCAAAAATCAGTTGAATTACCCTGCAGGTATCGTTGAAACCGGAAGCCCAAATTCAAATTAAGATTTATATTTGCTTCTCCCGGGAGGCATCGGCATAAAATGAATGAAGGATTTCGGGATATTAATGAAATTGAAATAGAAATAAATTCAGGAATGAGCGATCAACAGATCAGAATTACCTTCCCTGACGGCTCGGTAAAATCTTACCCAAGGAATATTACGGCCCTTGAAATAGCCAAAAGCATCAGTGAAGGCCTTGCCAGGAATGTACTTGCTGCAAAGGTGAACGGGGAAGTACGGGATCCGGCACGTAGAATAGATAATGATGCCGACCTTGTTCTTCTTACCTGGGATGACCCCGAGGGGAAGAAAACATTCTGGCACAGCTCGGCTCACCTGATGGCTGAGGCATTGGAAGATCTGTACCCCGGCATCAAATTCGGGATCGGTCCCGCAATTGATAACGGGTTTTATTATGATGTCGATTTCGGGAATATGGAATTCGATGCCCTTCATCTTGAACAGGTAGAAAACAAGATGATGGAAATTGCCAGAAAGAACAATGTGTACGAAAGGAGGGAAGTCCCCAAAAAAGAGGCTGTCGACTATTTTACAAAAAAAGGGGATGAATACAAGCTGGAACTCCTCGAAGACTTACAGGATGGCCAGATAACATTTTATCATTCCGGCAATTTTACCGACCTCTGCCGGGGACCTCATATTCCCAATACGGGATTCATCAAAGCGGTGAAACTGCTTAATGTGGCAGGCGCTTACTGGAGGGGGGATGAAAAGAGAAAGCAGCTCACCCGGATCTACGGGATCACTTTTCCAAAACAGAAAGAGCTGAGCGAATATCTCCTATTGCTGGAGGAGGCTAAGAAAAGGGATCACAGGAAAATAGGGAAAGAAATGGAGCTTTTCATGTTCTCCGAAAAGGTGGGTATGGGACTTGCTCTCTGGCTGCCAAAGGGAACAAAATTGCGTGAAAAGTTGGAACAATTCCTGAGAAAGGCTCAGCAGAAAGCAGGGTATCTTCCGGTTGTTACGCCGCATATCGGGAACAAGATATTATACGTAACCTCAGGGCATTATGAAAAATATGGAAAGGATTCCTTTCAGCCCATTCATACACCGAACGAGGATGAGGAATTTCTCCTGAAACCCATGAATTGTCCGCATCACTGCGAGATCTATGCTTTCAGGCCCAGAAGTTATAAAGAACTTCCTGTGAGACTTGCGGAATTCGGAACTGTTTACCGCTACGAACAAAGCGGTGAATTGCACGGGTTGACAAGGGTCAGGGGATTTACCCAGGATGATGCCCATATTTTCTGCCGTCCCGACCAGGTGAAGGACGAGTTCAAGAATGTGATCGACCTGGTCCTCTTTGTTTTTAAATCATTGGGATTCAGGAACTATACTGCCCAGGTTTCGCTGCGGGATCCTTTGAATAAGGAAAAGTATATCGGGAAGGATGAGGACTGGGACCAGGCGGAACGCGAGATCATAGAAGCTGCCGAAGAAAAAGGACTTAAAACCCACACCGTACTCGGTGAAGCGGCATTTTACGGTCCCAAGCTTGATTTCATGGTTAAGGATGCCCTTCAAAGAGAATGGCAACTCGGCACCATTCAGGTAGATTATAATCTTCCTAAAAGGTTCGACCTTGAATATGTGGGTGCCGATAACCAGAAGCACCGTCCCGTGATGATTCACAGGGCTCCTTTCGGTTCAATGGAACGGTTTGTAGCCCTTCTGATCGAACATTGCGGGGGTAATTTCCCGCTCTGGCTCGCCCCTGACCAGGTCATTATTTTGCCTATATCCGAGAAATTCAACGATTATGCGGACAACGTTCTGGAAAACCTTAAACAAAGCGGAATATCTGCAGAGATTGATTCACGTGACGAGAAAATCGGAAAAAAAATAAGAGATGCAGAATTGAGCAAGGTCCCTTTCATGCTGATTGTGGGAGAACAGGAACAGGCTTCCGGGGAAGTTTCAGCGAGGAAACATGGAAAGGGTGATCTTGGAAAATATAAGACTCCGGATTTTATTGATTTTTTTAATAAGGAATTAGCTGAAAGTGTTGAACCGGCTGCCTGATTTTCAACAGATGTTTAGTATTTTTGGAAAATCAAAAATTTTACGATATTTGCATTTCTTTTTTAAAAATTAAATAAAGGAGGTATCAATCAATAAGTTAGTTAACACAAATCCGCGTTTCCGTTCCCGTGAATCCAGGGAACCATTCAGGGTAAATGAGAGAATAACAGCACGTGAGGTCAGGGTAGTGGGAGACAATATTCCAATGGGGGTTTATCCCATTCATAAAGCCCTGGATTTAGCGGAAAAAGAAGGTCTTGATCTGGTTGAAATTTCGCCGAATGCCAACCCGCCGGTTTGTAAAATCATAGACTATTCAAAATTCAAGTACGAACAGAAAAAAAAGCAAAAGGAACTTAAAGCCAAAACGCAGAAAACCGTTGTAAAGGAAATCAGGTTTGGTCCCAATACAGATGAACATGATTTTAATTTTAAGCTTAAACATGCGATTAATTTCCTTAAGGAAGGGGCTAAAGTCAAAGCTTATGTACATTTTGCAGGACGAACGATCGTATATAAGGAAAGAGGCGAGATCTTGCTCCTGAAATTCATCCAGGAGCTTGAAGAATACGGGAAAGTGGAACAATTGCCTCGGTTGGAAGGAAAAAGAATGATAATTATAATCACACCGAAAGGGAAAAAATAAAGGAAAATATGCCAAAGGTTAAAACAAAATCGGGAGCCAAGAAAAGATTTAAACTCACCGGAACCGGAAAAATTAAAAGAAAACACGCATATAAGAGTCATATTCTCACCAAAAAGGAAACTAAACAAAAGAGAACCCTGACCCATAAGGCCATCGTTGCCAAATCCGACCGGCCGCGCGTGAAGAAAATGCTGAATATTTGATTGGTTTTATGTTAAACCCGATGCCTGGTATCTAAGTCCCTGAATGGGCACCAGTCGTCAAAAACTTAATTTGTATGCCAAGATCAGTTAATCATGTTGCTTCAAAAGCAAGGAGAAAAAAAATCCTTAAAGTAGCCAAAGGTTACTGGGGTAAAAAGAAAAATGTTTGGACGGTCGCAAAAAATGCCGTTGAAAAAGGCTGGACTTATGCCTATCGTGACCGCAAGGCTAAAAAAAGGGAATTCCGTTCACTCTGGATCCAGCGTATCAACGCCGGCGTCAGAGAACATGGAATGAACTATGCCACTTTTATCGACCGTCTGAAGAAATCCAATATTAATCTTAACCGGAAAGTGCTGGCTGACCTGGCAATGAACAATCCGGAAGCCTTTAAAGCCATCGTTGAAAAGGTAAAGGATTAAATCAACGGCCTGTTGTTAAGAGGTAAACTTCATCGCAATCCCGCTGTTATAATTCCTGTTAATTCATCTAAGTGAAGATGAATTGAAAGGAAAATTATACCCGATTATTCCGAATCAAACCGGATCTCATTCAACAGGTTCTGAATCTCGGATGCTGTTTTTTTATTCCCTGATTTCATAGCCAAGGTAAGGCCTTGTTCCAGAACCTTTATAGCCTTGTCCGCATCACCTGATGCGTGTAACAATTCGGCAGTTATATAATAACCGGGAAGATAATCAGGATGCTCATGAAGCAATCGGAGTAACAGCTCTTTCGACCGGGCCGGATCTGATTGTCGATATTCGAGGCCAAGCAAATACAGGTTCAACGGGTCTTCCGGATCTGTATTATAGAAATCCCATAGTTGTCTTAATCTTTCTGATTCCGTTGACATGATCCATAAAATTATATAAAAGGTCTTTTATCCCGTGGCGAATCAATGGCTTAATATTCAGGATCAGATGTCCCTGTCACCCCGGTCTCCGCTAAAGTTTGTGCCTTTTAGAAGCTGACAAGTCAATTCGAAATCTTCCTTATATAAGTTTTATGTCTCAAAAATTTTAGCTTAAGCTCATGTCACTGCGGAGGAAGTCAGACAGGAAACCCTTATTAAATCATCATCGGCCAACATTAACACCGTTAAGAAAGTAACCACGTATTTGGTTCCAATTTGGTCAGGATAATTTAAAATTGGGTTAAATGAGCCCGGTTTATTTCCAATTTTGGGCAATATATAAATCAGGAATTACTCACTTACATTACTGTCGGATACTGAACCGCTATTCAGAATATCAGATAGGTATTGAATATGATTTACATCATTTTATAAATTCCACAGCAATTTTAAATTTAGTCTGGTTTGCTGAAGGGAACGATTATTTAGGTTTTGGTGCCGGTTGACATATCCCGAAAAAGGGTGCAGCAGTTGGAATTTCGGGCACTATTAAGCATCTTGCAAGTGTAAATTCATCATTGATTTTCAAAGGAATTTATTTATATATAAAAAATACATTTTTTGGGTTCACATCTCGCGAATGTCTGAGGATGTATTGAATTGACTGACGATAAAAGATAGATTAAATAAAAGGGGTTAGTGGATAAGATCAAACTGGAATTACTTGGACTCTCTTCAAGTCAATCACAATCAGGCTCATTTGCCCTTGTTTTGGGAGAAGTTAAAGGTAACAGGCGGCTGCCGATAATAATCGGTATGTTCGAAGCCCAGGCAATAGCCATTGAAATAGAAAAAATCGTTCCCAACCGGCCAATGACGCATGACCTTTTCAAGTCCTTCGGCCACAGTTTTAATTTCAGCGTTAAAGAAATAATAATTTCTGATCTTAAGGAAGGGGTATTTTTTGCCAAGATCGTATGTGAGAACGACGATAAAACGGTTGAGATCGATGCGAGACCTTCTGATGCCATTGCGATCGGTCTTCGGTTCGGGGCACCTATTTTTACTTTTGAAACCATCATGTCGGAAGCAGGCATTGTTTTAACGGAAGAATCAGAGGAAGAGGAGAAGCAGGAGGTCAAGCCGGCTCCTCAGAAAACCGAGAGATCCAAATCGTCAGTTCATGAAAAAGAACATGAGAAATCATTGAAAGATTATCCCTACGAAAAACTCAAGCAAATGCTGAATGAGGCCATTACAAAAGAGGACTATGAAAGGGCCGCAAAGATCAGGGATGAAATGAACAGAAGAAACTGATCCCTCCGGCATTTTGACTGAAATCCATACCGAAAGATAATATTCACATCCGGAACGCATATAGCAACCCTAATTCAGGCAAAAATCATCAGTATTCAATCCTAATTGAATAATTTTACCCGCACGAAACAGGTTTAAAGAATGGCAGTGCCCCTAGTAAATGATATAGAGTTCAGGGAAGAGTTGGAATCGCATGATAAAATTGTTGTTAAATTCTTTACCGACTGGTGTGGAAGCTGCAGGCTCTTCAGGCCAAAATTTATCAGGCTTTCGGAAGAGGAACGTTTCCGCAATATCAGGTTCCTCGACGTTAATGCTGAACGATCGCCCTTGGCAAGAAAAATGGCTTCAATAACTCATTTTCCTTCTTTTGCCATTTTCAGGAATGGCATATTCGTTGAAAAAATCGCCACGACCAAGGAAGATATGGTTGTTGAAATGATAAGCCGGTTAACTGAAACTGAAAAACCGGGATGCAATCAGGAATAATTGAATATAAACCTGTCATTTTGTTATTTATTACAACCTGATGAGATCCATATTACCTTATATCCGGAATTTTAAGAAACTCATCGGATTTTCAGGTATATTGATTGCCGTCCTGATAATCCAGGATGGATGTCGTGACACTACAATCAACCCAGACCAATTGCAGACGGGCTATTCTTATTTTCCGGTAGATACCGGAATGTACAGGGAATATTATGTGGTTGATATCAAGTATGTTGCAGGAGTGGCAGACACATCAACCTGGTTCTACCGGGAAACGCAAAAATACTGGTACCTCGACCAGGGGGGGGACAGCACATTATTGATAGAAAGAGACATCAGGAATGACACATCAGATGCCTGGGCAGTCGATTCGCTCTTCAGGGTTAAAAAAAACAGGACCAGGGTACTGGTCAATGAAAATAATGTGGATTATGTAAAAATGGTTTTCCCGGTAAGGGATTCCTTATCCTGGAATGCCAATACCTACAATGATTTGGGAGAAGAAGATTACAGGTACCAGGACGTGGATAAAGACATTAAGATCAATGGATTGGAATTTCCGTCAACTATGAAAGTCCTGCAAAAGGAGATCGATGATCCGATTGTTAATTATGTTAAAAAAGACGAAATATATGCCGATAAAATCGGAATGGTTTATAAGGAATCGATTGATTTATTCTATTGCACCGACCAGGATTGTCTCGGTCAGCAGATTGTTTTACACGGGGAAGATTTCAGGCAACAGATCATAAAATATGGCACTGAATAGATACATGATTTTCATATGGTTCCTGCTCGTCAGCGACCCTGCAATGGCTCAGGTAAACCGCTATATGGTCTTTTTCAGGGATAAGGCCAATGATGGATTCAGTATCGACCGACCCGGACAATTTCTATCTGCAAGGGCAATTGAAAGGAGGCAAAAGAGGGGAATACCTGTCAACTATACCGATCTGCCGGTAAGCCCCGGGTATATTTCCGGCCTGAAATCAGCCGGCGCTTCGGTATTTTATCCTACCCGCTGGTTCAATGGTGTGCTGGTGGAAAGTAGCGATAGTGTCAAATCAAATATACTGGCATTGTCTTATGTAAAAAAAGTGGAATATGTCGCCCCCGGGCCGCATTCGGCAGCCAGGATCTATTCAAACGATTCGGAATCTATCATATCTTCCAATAAAAGAATGAAAGCTCTGGCAAATGCCCTGCAAAATACAACACTTGGCATAGATGTCATGCACCAGGATGGGTATGATGGGAGCGGAATTCTGATCGCGGTGCTGGATGCCGGCTTTATAAATCTCGACAAAAGTGCTTACTTTTCAAATCTTGTTTCGGGAAACAAAATCCTGGCGACACGTGATTTTGTATCCGGATCGTCTTCAGTTTATTCACACGATTCCCATGGAACGGAAGTAATGTCTTGCCTGGCAGGCTATGAAAAAGGTACGTTCGAAGGAGCGGCTTATAATTCCGATTTTAT
>JBJKSY010000506.1:0-12838 GCA_046703645.1 Cyclobacteriaceae bacterium | reverse complement strand
GGTTCATAGGAAAAAATATTCCTTGTGCTCAGGGCATAGATCACCTGCCAGGGCATGGTCCCTTCGCTTTCATCACCGGGAATATAATTTTCAGGAGTCTGGTAATCCCCGTAGTTCCCGATCCCTCTCCACCGGAACATGGTTTGCGGTGAAATTTTTCTCAGATCCCGTATCATCTTCTGCTGGTGTTGCCAGGCAAAAGCAGGATACCACATATCAAGCGAAAGAAGATCGATCCTGCCATATTGGGTGAGCAGTTCTTTTAGCTGACCTTCATGACGTGCTTCAAACCTCGCCCATGCCTCCGGGTCGGAAGCAGGGGTATAGGCGGTATCCCTGTTGGGATTCCATTCATCAAAGCGGAAGTCGGCATCATACCAGTCGGGATGCGAAAAATAAATTCCGATCATCAGGCCTTTGGCCCTGGCAGAACGAATGAGTTCACCGGTTACATCCCTGCGGAACGGTGTTTCCATGATGCTGTAATGAAGCCGGCATGGTTCAACACGACCGGCGCTGTCACCATAGAACCGGATCCTATGCGTAACCCAGGTCTTTGTATCATACATGGAAAACCCGTCATGGTGCTTGGCGGTAAATACAAAAAATTTGAAACCATCCTTAACCATCATATCGGTCCACCGGCCTGCATTGAAATCCGAAGGGTACCAAGCCTTGTACAGGTCGTCGTACATTCCCTGGAAAGCCAGGGATTTCGCACTGTCATGGTTGTATTGGGTGAGGATCCAGGATTCCCTTCCATGAAGGATACTGTAGATCCCCCAATGAATACGCAACCCGTATTTCATATCCCTGAAGGCTTCGTAGGAACTATCAGGTGCATGTTCATAATCGGAAAGATCTGCATCCTTCATATAAGGCTGCCAGTGATGAGTGCCTGCTCTACCGCGGATTATTCTTCCGTCTTTATCCGGCTGATCGGTGGGTTTATACGGCCAGTTTTCCTGGGCAATAGCCGGCAGGCTTATGAAAAAAATAAATAATAAGGTGAAATACGTTTTCATATTATAACAGGTCCCTGGATTCAATTGTCGGGCACCAGAATTTCTCAATATGCTGAAGCATCAGACGGACTCCTGTCTCATGGCTGACACGGGGAGACATGGCAGGATTATACATGGCATCGGTCAGATCCCTTACGACCACCACATTCCTTCCCAGCGCCACCTGTCCCCTGACCCCGAAGGATCGCCCGAGTACGCACATGTTCAGGTGTACACCCATCAGGATAACATTTCTGATCCCGTGAGCCACGAAGTAATTATTGATTTCTTTTCCACTGTCGGAAATGCCATCCCGGGCATCTATTTCAATGGAAGGATTTTCACGCGTCCAGACCTCATAATGTTCAGGCTGAGCGTTGGTATCACATCCCCCGTCGCTGTCATCGATAGGCAGGGCGGATTCCTTTGTTGGATCGAGGTAATACCAGTCCCTGATCTTTAGTGACGAACTGTCAATGGGAGCATTTTCCATGATTTTTCGCTGGGGAAAGTCCTTGTAAAAATCCATGGTACCGCTTGGTGCGTGAATGATTATGATTCCCTTTTTCCGGGCTGCTTTTATGACACGGTTCATGAGCGGGGCCATTGCGGCTACACGTGCGGTCGCACCGTCGCACCAATGACGGTTCCACATGTCGCATATAATGATCGCCGTATTCTGCGGTTTCCATTTCAGCAATATGGGCCGTTCTCCCCATTTCCCGTTTACCGATTTGACCAATCGTTGTGCATGAAGGTTCAGAAATTTACCTTTCTGACAACCTGTCAGGATCAATAGAAATAAAATAAAAATTATCCGGTAAGTTCTCATGATTCAGGAAGCATTGAATTATCGGGTAAAAATGAAATTCAATATACAATTATTCCTGTATCTTACCTTAAGAAAAACATAATTCCTGACCGGGCATTATTATGATGAAAATACAGGATTCAGTGAAAAATCAGTCGGCAAGTAAAATCGACACCATAATTTTTCTGTAAAGATGAAAAGGCTCAGTGCAGGAAATGCACGGTTTCGTTACCCGTTGCGGCTGATCATTTCAATGGATTTTCGGTTCAGGATCCTCAGGTGCTTTATATTCACTTCGATCAGGCCATCGTCATGGAATTGCGTCAATACGCGGCTGACACTTTCGCGGGAGGCATGGACCAGGTCGCTGAGCTCATTCCTGTTCAGGATCATTTCAAACTCATCCTTTTCAAAAATATTATCCGCGAAGAAAAGGAGGGCATCGGCAATCCTTCCGTTCAGTTGCTTTTGAGTCAGGTTGACGCAGCGGTGGAAGTGACCCAGTTCATTACGGCATAATTCCAGGATGATCTCATAAGCGAAATCTCCGTTATGGTAAATGAAATTGCGGAACACGTTCATGTCGATGAAACAGGCGCTCAAGTCGGAAAGTGCAGTAGCAGAGTAATTGTTCACCCTGTCGCCGATGGCCGTAGGCATACCCAGGTAGGTAGGGGCTTTGGAGATGCGAAGAATGCTTTCCCTTTCGGGGCCTTTCATATGAATTTTAACAAACCCGGTGCGGATATAAATGATGTTTGAGGACAGGGCGTCCTGTTTAAAAATTACATCCCCCGGCTTGAAATCCACCAGGGCACAGTTCTTCTGCAGGGCGTCAAGCTCCTCACAATTAAGGCGTTGGGCAGCAAGGGATTTAAACCCGCATAACCTGCAACCAATGTTATCCATACGCGCAATTAAAAGTATGATAAATGTAATTGAATCCCAGGTTAAAAAATGTGATCTAAATCACTTTTTCCCTTAGGGAACATCACCGGCCTATCGACAGATACAACCCCCGGGGAGCCTAATTTTACTCAACTTTTAACCATCCAAATTAACGATTATGGCAAATAAAAAATTAACAATGGCCCTCTATACCGGAAGCCTGGACAAGCTTACAGCCGCCGGCGTAATTCTCAGCGGTGCAGTCGCTGATGACATGGATGTCGATATCTATGTGCTGATGATGGGCGCACGAGCCTTTAAAAAAGAGGTAGGTTCTGACAATAATAAACTTGAAATGTCGGAATACCCTTCTCTCAAGAAAGAGTTCATCGCTTCGGCGGAAAAATTGAATGTTAAGCCCTGGACTGAATTCTTCAGGGAAGCCAAGACCTTATCGAATGTCAGGATACATATCTGCGGGCTGGCCGGTAAAATGTGGGGCGGGGTGAAGAAAGAAGATTTTATCGACCTGGCAGATGATATCGTCGGCATCAATGAGTACATCACCAAGGCCCAGGAAGCTGACATGCATTTACTTATTTGAAACTTAATTATAAGATCATGTTAACGGAAAATTTAAATGAAATAAAGGTTGACAAGGTGGTCGATGCCAGGGGAACTGCTTGCCCCGGGCCTTTGCTGGCTGCCAAGAAAGCCATCGGCGACATCCAGGCAGGACAGGTAATGGAAATACTGTCTTCCGATGAAGGAACGAAACGCGACGTCCCGAAGTGGGCGGAAAAGAAGGGTCACGAATATCTCGGGACCCTCGAGGAATCGGGGTATTTCAGGATCTTCATGAAGAAAGGATAGGACCTCATGAGCGGGCAGAATCCAGATAATCCCAGGATACTTGTATTTTCTTCCGAGAAAATATCCGATCCTGCCATCGATCTTGCAGGGTTGCTTAAGCTGCATTATCCCCCGGGCGTTTATTCCATACAGGTTCCCTGTTCCAGCTCGATCAAGCCCCGGTGGATCGTGCACGCCTTTGAAAAAGGATTCGATGGAGTTTTCATTGCTGCCGATGGCACCGACTGCCCGTATGGGGAATCCTGCACTGAAAAAACGGCCAAGGTGGTCAAGGTATCACATGACAAGATGAAAATCATGGGTATCAATCCGGCGAGATTAAAAATGGCTGCCATCTGTTCGGTATGCGCTGAGCCCTTCGTGCGCCAGGTCCGGTCTTTTGCCAATGGATTGAAAGACGGATCCATCCCATGAAAAGAAAAGGAAAATGCATCTGCCTGAGGCGGGTGCCTTTTCTTTTTATTAACTAAAATAATTGTAATGGAAACAACCCGGGAAATAAAGGATGTATTGGTTGTCGGCGGAGGTATTGCAGGCCAGGAAACCTCCCTGAACCTGGCTAACCAGGATTTCAAAATAGTTTTGGTAGAAAAAGATCTTTCCCTGGGAGGGAAGATGATCCATTTAAGCAAGGTATTTCCGACACTGGATTGTGCGGCATGCATAACCACTCCCAAGGTATCGGAAACCGCCAGGCATCCGAATATTGATCTGTATACCTACAGTGAGGTTCAATCCATCCGGCGTTTGCCCGATAAAACCTTTGAAGTAAAGGTGATAAAACATCCCAGGTATGTTGATGAAGAAGCCTGTACAGGATGCCAGGAATGTGAAGAAAAATGCCCGGTTGTGGTACAGGACCAGTACCAGTATAACCTGGTGGGACGGAAGGCTATTTTTGTCCCCTTCAGCATTGCGAACCCCCGTGTTGCTGCAGTAGACATTGAAAATTGTATTTATTGCGGTTTCTGTGAAAAAGCCTGTCCGGCCGGGGCCATTGACCTGATGCAACAGCCCCGCGAATTTATTTTCAACGTAAAATCCGTGGTCATGGCGACGGGATATCGCCTGTTCGAGCCGGAAAAAATTCCGCGATACGGATTCGGCTTCTTTAAAAACGTGATCACATCCATGCAGATGGAAAGGCAACTTGTACCTACCCGTCCCTTCAATACGGTATTAAGGCCACTCGACGGGAAAATGCCTGACAACATTGCTTATGTTTTATGTACCGGTTCAAGGGATGAGACGGTGGGTAACCCGATATGTTCACAGGTATGCTGCATGTATTCCATCAAGCAGGCACAGCTATTATTGGGTGCGCTTCCAATGGCGGATGTCACGATATATTACCTGCATATCCGCGCATTCGGCAAAGGCTTCAATGAATTTTACAGACAGGCTGTTGACATGGGGGTGTCCTTTATAAAGGGGAAGGTCGGAAGGATCAGGGAAAAGGAGAATGGCAACCTTGTTTTACGGTATGAAGACATTGCCACCGGCACCATTAAAGAAGCCGAACACGACCTGGTAGTGCTGTCAGTGGGAATATTGCCGAATTCGAATGTTACTGAATTGTTCAACAACGGGGAGAAATTGGAAACGGATACTTACCATTTTGTAAAACAGGTTGATGAACTGATCAACCCTGCAAAAACCAGCCTGGAGGGAGTTTTCGTTGCAGGTTCCGCTTCCGGGCCGATGGACATCCCGGATTCCATATTGTCGGCCGGGGCCGCTTCCGCTGAAACGGCAAGTTATTTAAAACAATTGTCATGAATCAACGAATTGGAGTTTATATATGTCATTGCGGTTCCAACATCTCCGATGTGGTGGACGTGATAAAAGTCAGGGAGTCGGTCAAGGATCTTCCGGGTGTGGCGATTGCCAAAAATGTAATGTTTGCCTGTGCGGATTCTTCGCAAAAAGAGATCGTTGAAGATATACGGAACTATAACCTTGATGGCCTGGTCATTGCCTCCTGTTCGCCGAAATTGCACCTGTTTACTTTCAGGGCCGTGGCGGAAAGAGCAGGCTTGAATTACAATCATTATGTACAGGTCAACATCAGGGAACAAAGCTCATGGGCTCATGGAGATAAACCTCGTGAGGCAACTGAAAAGGCAATACAACTAATTAAATCCGGGATCGCCAAGGCCAAATTAGCTGAATCCCTCACGCCGATGGAAGTATCCGCAAAGGATTCGGTGCTGGTGGTGGGCGCCGGGGTGGCCGGCATGCGTGCCGCCATTGAACTTGCCGATATGGGGATGCACGTTTATCTGATAGAAAAAGAAACCAGGACAGGAGGACATGTAGCTCTATGGAAATCGGTTTTCCCGACCGATGAAAGCGGAACAGAAATTGCCGGCCGTCTTTACAAGGAGGTAAAAAAGAGGAACAAGATACAACTGTTTACGGGTGCCGGGATCATCCACCGGACCGGAAGCATCGGAAATTTTGAAATAACCATCAATATAAGGAAACTGTTAAAAGACAATGGGCAGGATAAGCAGGGCATGGGCGCCGGATCTTCCGGGCATGAAGAAAATGAAGAACGTTTGATCCTTTCATGCGGGGCTATCTTGTTATGCACGGGTTTTGAAGATTACCGGCCGGCAAAGGGTGTATTCGGGTTCGGAGAATCTGAAAATATCATCACGCTTCCTGAATTTAAAAAACTGGTGGAACAGGGGGAAGATAAACTTGTTCATGCAGGGAGGGAAGTTAAAAATATTGCCTATATCTATTGTGTTGGAAGCAGGCAGGAAGACGGCGAGAACAAGTTTTGTTCGAGGTATTGCTGTTCTTCTGCCGCACATACGGCTCTCGAAGCCAGGAAAAAATTTCCCCGGATAAATAATTTCCATATCAACCGCGGTATCAGGACCTATGGAAAACATGAAATTCTGTATCAGCAATCCTCCGCGGCGGGGGATACCTTCCTTCAGTTCAATGAAGACCACCCGGTTGAAGTCACCACAGGCAGCGACGGGAAAGTGCTCATCACATTAAATGATATTTTAACCGCCGGGCGTGAGCTGGAACTTGAAGCCGACCTGGTTGTCCTGGTTACCGGGATCACCCCGTCCGGGAATTCATCATTGACCGAAATTTTAAAAGTGCCGGCAGGCAGGGATGGGTTTTATAATGAAGTGCATCCCAAATTAAGGCCCGTTGAGACAGTAATGGACGGGATCTATATTGCCGGATGTTGCCAGGGGCCGAAAACTATTACGGAAAGTATCAGGTCTTCCCTGTCAGCTTCTTCAAAGATATATTCCCTTCTGGGTAAACAAAAGCTCAGCCTCGAACCGACACAGGCGAAGATCAATACACAGCTTTGCGAATGGTGCGATAATTGCCGGCAAGCCTGCCCGTTCGATGCTGTAAGAAAAGAAGACCTGGATGGAAAATCTGTTGCCTTTATTAACGCTTCCGTATGCAAAGGCTGCGGTATGTGCCTCCCTGTATGTGAACCCAACGCCATTAACCTGGTGGGCTATTCGGATGTTGAGGTGGAATCCATGATAGAAGCATTGGCGGAATGAAAATACCGAATTATGGAAACAAGGAATAAGAAAACATTTATCGAAGCCAAGAAACTCCGGGGTGTGCCGGAAAAGGCATTGGAAGAGTCGAAAAAATTCCGTGAATATAAAAAGCTCTTCAAAAAAGCGCTGGCTTCCTCGGCCAAATCCATACCTCAAATCGCCGAAGAAACAGGATTACAGGGGGATGTGGTCGTGTTTTACCTGATGACTGCAAGGAAATACGGGATAGTTGAAGTGGAAGGACCTGACGACAACGAAGAATATTTTCTGTATAAATTAAAAACCAACGAGGCAGATGAAAGCGAGGATTGATCCTGAATTCCGGAAAGAGATATTAAAATACGGGGCTGACAATTTCAGCAAATGTTACAATTGCGGAAATTGTACAGCCGTTTGTAACCTGACAGAAACTTCAGCGGTATTCCCCAGAATATTTATCCGGAAAGGATTATTGGGACTCAAGGATGAAATTATAAGAAGCAGGGAATTATGGCTGTGTTACGGCTGCGGCGACTGTTCCGATACCTGTCCCCGCCAGGCGGATCCCGGGGCATATATGGCCGCTTTACGGCGTTATGCCATAGCACGGTATGATATTTCCGGCATAGCGGGAATGATGTTCCGGAGTACGGTTTTTATGATCCTGTTCACGCTGTTTATCGCTGTCCTGATGGGATTTTTCCTGTTAACTCTCAAACCGGAGAATGTGGTTTCACGGTGGATCTTCCAATACATACCTTATGATGTAATCCACCATCTCGGGATCGGGATTTTTATTGTTACAGGCATTTCGATCCTAGCCGGAATAATAAGGATGTTTGCCCTGGTTGGATTTGGAACAGACGGGAAATTGAGCTCGGGGAAGCTCCCGGACATTAAATCCTGTTTATCGGTGATAGGCGAAACAGGAACCATGAAGAGACATCGTACCTGCGACGCAGAGAATGACTCACCCTGGCATAACCTGCCCTTTTACAGGAAACCCTGGTTCGTTCATTATTCCATTATGTGGGGATTCTTGGGTTTGCTTCTGGCAACCATCCTCGATTTTTTTTTCAAGGATCCTTCCGTTACTACCTGGTGGCCTGCCAGGATCCTGGGCACGGTAGCCGGGCTCTTCCTGATCTATGGAACAACGGTTTCCGTAATTTATCGCCTGAAGAAAATCACGGGCTACTATGCCCATACTCATTCTGCTGACTGGATTTTTCTTATTTTTCTATGGCTGGCAGGGATCACGGGATTCTGGATGGAAATATCAGTGACTTTTAACCTGGCTAATAGGATCAATGAAACGGTTTTTCTTATTCATACGGTCATATCCATGGAACTGGTATTGCTTTTTGCCCTTTCGAAATTTGCCCATGCCGTTTACAGGCCATTGGCCCTTACTTTGGTTCACAAGGATTTGTGAGATGTATTAACCCCATTTGCCGGCTTCAGGGAATTACCTGGCTGTATTTTATCAATTCGAAATCGTGGGTTGAGGCGGATTGATTTGTTTTGACTACCAGGAAGCCATTATCCATGGTTTCGGTGATTGCCACCTGGCTGGTGCCTGAGACGCCGGTAATTTTAATCATGTTCACCCGGTTACCCGATCCGTCATAAACATAAGCATAAAGAAGACCATCACTTTTAAGAAGTGAAAAAAGGTAATATTGGGACTGAAAGTCAAGGTTCCGGTAGGAACCGGTCGCGTAAGAGGAAGTGCCGGCATCACTGAATGAATTTTTCCAGCTTTCGTGTCCATCCGTGTCGAACATGGCGAAATCAATATCTGATCCGCTTCCGGTCACAGCCAGGAAGTTGCCATTGGAAAGGCCTTGTACCTCATAACCGCCGAAAGGTCGTGTCCAGAGAGAATCGCCCTGCAGGTTGATCTTGTAAAGGAATCTTCCTGTTCGTGAAGTATTGCCGCCGCCGATCGCGACAAGGGCGCTGTCAGAGACATTTGAAACAGAAAGGGAAGGCGGTTCGTTCAGGAAGAAACGGATCCACTGGGATGTTCCGTCAGGGTTCACTTCCTGGTATGCCATTACGTTATTTTTTTCCCCTGACAGATAATATTTCGATTTCATATAAACAAGCCCGTGCATGATGATGCTGGTGTTCACAAAATTCTGGAATACCAGGTTACCGTTATAGTCATAATCGACTATCCTGGGCGCGGGGTCATAGGAAAAGCCCACATCACGGTAGGCGGATAATTTGCCGGAACTGACTGCCACGATCCTGCTGAATCCTTTCGGGGAATCACTTTGCGATTTGATCCTTATCCAGACCTTCTTCCCGGATTTATCGAATTTCATGATCAGGTTCTGGAATTTTCCGTTTTGGATGGAAGCTCCGCCGGCCATTATAAAGCTGCTGTCGGGAAGCTGGATAACATCATTGACCCTGAAGACGGTATCGGTATAATTTTCCGTATTATCGAACGACAGAATGTTCGGGGGACCTGAAGGTTCATTGTTCTTAGAGCATTGATAGATCAGGAGGACTGATAATAAAGCAAAAATTTTAATGGGATTTTTCATCGGAGAGAAACATAATATGTCAACGAATTCAAAATGATTTTATTACAGCCTAAATTATTAAATCCGTTCCGACAAAAAAACACTCTGCTCTCGGATATTACGATAAGCAGGAAAGTTTAATCGTTGAATTCCGGCTTGGTAGATTTTTATTTTCCTGAATTATCTACTAACACCATCATCTATTTCACCTAAAGGGATTTATTTTACTATCCGGATTGCAAATTCCGGGGTGGTAAACATAAATTCACATTCCCAGGTATTTCATTAATTCATATACTAGCAGTACCGGCCATATGATCGCTTTCAGGAACCCGAGAACTCCCATCCAGAATCCTGTAGCATGAGAAATAAAATAAATGGCGGCGCCGATTAAACCGAGTCCGTAAACAGCATTACACTGGGGACTTCCTTTGAAATCTTTAGACATAACTATTTTGTTTTAGAGTTTACAAATCCCTTAAAAAATAACCATGTAAGCATAAACACTTCCCGTAATCAGGATCGTAGGTCAGTATTTGATACGGAAAGCGAAAAAATCAAAAAAGTCATTTTTACCGGCCCAAAGGTAAAGAGGCTTATTAATAATTCAAAAGGCTAACTTCCCGGCAATGAAAATCCATACATTGAATTAAATCCCCTGAATTATTTTAAAAATGCGGGTATAGCAATGTTTTTGATTAATTTTTAAGTAAAACGTGGCAGAACAACCATTCATTTGGAACTATTACTGAACCCTACTCGTTATTTTATTAGGGAATGGGATTTTCGTTAGTTTATTTATGCAGGTGGAAATGTGGGAAATGATCTGCGGGGTCCATGATTCCCTGTCAAGGCCTTCCTTGTTTCCATCCTTTCAGAATTATATGTGTTTGTTGTATACTGTAGACATCATTTTTTATTATATCCGGGGCAAGATTCCATGACAAATCCATTACATCACTGATTCTTCGATAATTTATCCTCTGATCCCGAATAACCGGGTTTCGAAGAACAGATTTTTACATGATGTATCTTAATTAATCTAATGAGTTTAAAGGATCATGAACAAAGACATACCTGATATTTCTGAAATAAAAAAACTGCCGGCCAGCGAACTTTTTAAAAGGTTTAATTCGAATGAAAAGGGTCTTGATGATCCTGAAGTTGCGGAAAGGATCGAGCAATTCGGGTTCAATGAGATCTCGGAAAAAAAAGTAAGCCCCATTGTAAAATTCCTGAGTTATTTCTGGGGGCCCATTCCCTGGATGATCGAAGTGGCGGCCATTCTTTCTGCAGTGATCCATCACTGGGAAGATTTCTGGGTAATTTTCGCATTATTATTATTGAATGCTGGCGTGGGATTCTGGCAGGAATTCAAGGCTGATGACGCTATCAATCTCCTGAAACAAAAGCTCGCTCTTATGGCAAGAGTACTCCGGGGAGGCAGGTGGCTGGAGCTGGCTGCGCGCGAACTCGTACCCGGAGATGTGGTTAGGGTGAAACTCGGGGATATCGTTCCTGCCGACATGAAACTTTATGAAGGCGATTACCTGAGCATTGACGAGTCCTCGCTTACAGGGGAATCGCTGCCCGTGGAAAAGCATGCCGGGGACATTGCTTTTTCAGGATCTATAGTCAGGCAGGGAATCATGAACGGGCTGGTGGTGACTACGGGGATGAATACTTTCTTCGGTAAGACGGCAAAACTTGTGGAAGAGGCGAAGACTATCAGCCATTTTCAGAAAGCGGTTCTTAAGATCGGCCACTACCTCATTGTTATTGCCATCTTCATCATTGCCATCATTTTCATGGTTTCATTTTTCAGGCATGAAAGTTTCCTGGAAACCCTGCAGTTTGCCCTGGTACTTACGATAGCAGCCATTCCTGTGGCCCTGCCTGCAGTGCTTTCGGTCACCCTGGCGGTCGGGGCTTCGATTCTTGCGAAAAAGAAGGCAATTGTCAGTAAGCTGGTAGCCATAGAGGAAATGGCCGGCATGGATATCCTTTGTTCGGATAAAACGGGTACCATTACGAAGAACGAATTGACATTGGAAGAGGTAAAACCCTTTGATAATTTCACCGACGACGATGTTTTGTTTTATGCTTCCCTGGCCTCGCGGGAAGAAGATAATGACCCGATAGATAATGCAATCCTTACAAGATCGGGATCAGTCAGGAATGTTAAGGAAAAATTTGGATCCTTCCGCAAAACGAAATACCAGCCCTTTGACCCGGTCATAAAAAGAACAGAAGCAACTGTAAAAGATCCGGAACATCATAGTTTCAGGGTAAGCAAGGGAGCCCCGCAGGTGATCTTGTCGCTGCTGGAAAAAAATAACAGGGAAGGGCTTGAAGAAAAAATAAATAACCTGATTAATGACCTGGCCCTTCACGGGTACAGGACCTTGGGCACTGCAAAAACCGATGAGAACGGTGAGTGGCAATATGTAGGGTTGATACCGCTTTTCGATCCTCCCCGGGACGACTCTGCCGAGACCATAACGACGGCCCAGTCGATGGGAGTAAATGTAAAAATGGTCACAGGTGATCATACAGCCATCGGAAAACAGATTGCCGAAAAAGTCAATCTTCACAGCAATATCCAGGAGGTTTCATCCTTTATCGATAAGCCCGACAAGGAGGCCCAGAAGATTATTGAAAACGCGGATGGTTTTGCCCAGGTTTTCCCGGAACATAAATACCGGATCGTGGAGTTGCTCCAGGAAAACGAGCATATTGTCGGAATGACGGGGGATGGTGTCAACGACTCTCCTGCATTGAAGAAAGCCGATGTCGGCATTGCCGTATCAGGCGCCACAGACGCTGCAAGGTCCGCTGCCGATATCGTGCTGACAGCGCCCGGACTTTCGGTAATAATAGATGCCATAAAGGAAGCCAGGAACATATTCCAGCGAATGAACAGTTATGCCATTTACAGGATCGCCGAGACTATCCGTGTCCTGTTTTTCATTTCCCTGTCGATCCTGGTATTTAACTTTTACCCGGTGACAGCCATCATGATCGTATTACTGGCTCTTTTCAACGATGCGCCGATCATGGCCATTGCTTTTGACAATGTCCGGTATTCCAATGATCCTGAAAAATGGAATATGCGTGTCGTTCTCAGCATGGCGACTTTCCTGGGACTGATCGGGGTCATCAGCTCCTTCGGTATATTTTATATAGGCCAGG
>JBJKSY010000505.1:0-9416 GCA_046703645.1 Cyclobacteriaceae bacterium | reverse complement strand
CTCTGTTCCCGGCAGGCCTCTTATGAAGGTCCTGATCATCGTTTCGATCCTGCTGCTGGGAATCCAGGTGGTGCTGGGCACCCAGGTAAGGGAAGTTATCGACGAAGTGGCCGCATCCCTGAACTTTGCCGACCGTTCTTCATGGGTATCAGGTGCCGGACTTTCCTTTATCATTCACCGGTCGTTTTCACTGCTGGTGCTGATCAGCCAGGCCGGCATTATCTACGTACTGTTCAAGGAACCGGCGCGGGATCGTGTCCTTATGAAATTGGCAGGATGGATGGTGGGATTCACCTTTCTTGAAATATTGCTGGGAGCAGTGATGGCATATGCGGGTCTTCCTGCTGCCGTCGAGCCCTTGCACCTGCTGATCGCGATCATGATCTTCGGAATGGAATTTATCTTGATTCTTATTTCTCAACATAAAAAATTGGTTCATTCCTGATGTATATCAAGGCTGAAACATATCATCCCGGTTTATCGATTGCCGGCAAATTAAAAGCCTATTTTGAGCTTGTAAAATTCCGGCTTACTTTCCTTGTAACCCTTTCATCCGTGTTCGGATACCTTCTTGGAAACAACGGAAACCTTCATTGGGGGATCCTGGCAACATTTGCCGCCGGGGGCTTCCTGATTACATCCAGCGGGGTAACCTTTAACCAGGTTCTTGAACGGGACCTGGACAAATTGATGAAGCGTACAAGAAACCGTCCTTTGCCCACAGGCAGGATAAATGTAACGGAAGCTTTATTGTTTGCCCTTCTGACCTTTGCGCTTGGAATGTTTCTGCTGGTTCAATTCGTCAATGTCATTACAGCGGTTATCGCCCTGCTTTCGATGGTGCTTTATGCATTTATATATACTCCCCTGAAAAGAATCGGGCCTGTTGCCGTGTTTGTAGGCGCCATTCCGGGAGCCCTTCCCCCGCTGCTGGGATGGACGGCTGCTACAGGTGATGTATCTGTGAGTGCACTTATCGTATTCATGATCCAGTTCATCTGGCAATTTCCTCACTTCTGGGCCATTGCCTGGGTGTCGGATGATGATTATAAGGTTGCCGGATTCAAGCTGCTGCCCGGTAACGGCACGAAAAGCTCCCAAACGGCAATTCAGATCGCCGCTTTGACCTTGTTGCTGATCCCTGTGGCATGGCTGCCTTATAAAACGGGTATCTCGGGACTGGTTTCTGCCATCCTGCTAACTCTGGGAGGTTTATTATTCCTTTACCCGACCATAAAACTTATTAGAGACAGGTCTAAAAAAACGGCGCTGCAGATCATGTTCAGTTCTTTCCTTTACCTGCCGCTGGCCTTGCTGGTTCTGTTAATTGACAAGATATGAATGCTGTTGAACAAATTGAGATAGTAAGGGATTCAAATCCCACACGGGCCGTCAACCCGAAAAAATTCATTGTGTGGCTGTTCATTGTTGCCATTGTCATGCTGTTTGCCGGGCTCACCAGCGCCTATATTGTAAGGCAAGCCGACGGCAACTGGCTTCATTTTAAATTGCCTTCCGTATTCTGGCTTACTTCAGCCATAATATTGATGAGCAGCGCCAGCATGCATATGGCCTACCGGTCGGCAAAGAATGACAATATCAGGAATATCAGATCATTCCTTTCAATAACCATGGTGCTGGGACTGATGTTCCTGGCCGGCCAGTATTATTCCTGGGTACAGCTCGTGCATGAAGATGTATTCCTGGTGGGCAATCCTTCCGGATCGTTCCTGTATATTTTAACGGGACTGCACGGTCTTCACCTTGTGAGCGGGCTGATATTCCTGCTGATCATGCTGGTAGCTTCCTTTCAGTATAAAGTGCATTCGAAAAACCTGGTCTCCCTTGAAATGTGCGCCACTTACTGGCATTTTCTCGGGGGGCTCTGGATATACCTGTTTATATTTCTAAACATTTATCATTAATCCCGGAACGAATATGTCAGTTACAGCCGTTGGAAATGAAACCAAAACCGTAAGCCCCTGGCGAGGAGGGGTAAGTCCTTTCAATGTCAGTTATGGAAAGCTGATGATGTGGTTTTTCCTGATATCTGATGCTTTCACCTTTTCCGGACTACTCATCACCTATGGTTTCCTGCGCTACAGCTACCCGGCCTACCAGGGCCCTTTATCCGCCTTTAAGCCTTCCGTCAATTACTGGCCGGTACCCGAGAAAATATTCGAAGAAGCGCCTTTTCTTCACGGCAGCCATCCGCTTTTGTTTGTGGGATTCATGACTTTCGTGCTGATCCTGAGTTCCGTGACCATGGTACTTGCCGTGGAAGCAGGCCACAGGCTCGACAGGAAAGATGCTACCAAGTGGATGTTATGGACCATTATCGGGGGATTAACTTTCCTGAGCTGCCAGGCATGGGAGTGGACCCATTTCATTCAGGGAACCGAGCATGGCATGGCACTGGCCAACGGTGTTATATTTCATGGAGCCAATCTTCATGCCAATGAATACGGGCCTCCCTTGTTTGCCGATCTGTTCTTCTTTATCACAGGTTTTCATGGCACCCATGTATTCAGCGGAGTGCTGCTGAATTCCATCATCTTCTTTAACATCGTGGTAGGCACCTACGATAAAAGGGGCCATTATGAAATGATCGAAAAAGTGGGCTTATACTGGCACTTCGTCGATCTGGTATGGGTATTTGTATTCACATTCTATTACCTGATATAATCTAATAAAAATATGGAGTCAACCGAAGAGATAACCATTCAGCCGCTTCCTGTCGACAAGGCAAAGGTCAGAAAGATCGTCAGGATCACCATTATCCTTGGCATAATTACTTCCGTGGAATTCTTCCTGGCAACGGCCATGCCCAGGGGCGCACTGCTTTATGCAGTATTTGTTTCACTGACCCTGGTGAAGGCATTTTATATTGTTACGGAATTCATGCACTTAAAATATGAAGTGAAGATCATGATATGGACCATCATGGTGCCTTTCTTCTTCGTGATATATTTTATAATAATGATGCTGACGGAAGGAGGTTCCGTATTTCACCTGCGATTGCATGGGATCTTTTAACGGAATTTTCTAAATTCACCGTGAAACTATTTTTGGAAGAAGATCAATAAGGTATTTAAACGGCTTATACTTTTTATTCTGGTACTTGCCCCGGTACTGTTTTTTTTATTCCTGAAATATTGCGGGGTGAATCACTATGCTGTGCCGGTGTTTTATTCGAAAGGGGTAAATAAAAATTTAACGGGTTGCAGTTTCGGAACCGGCCCGTACAGGGTCATGAATTTCCCGTTCAGGGATCTTAATGGTAATAATTGCGATACAACCCTGATCCGCGGCAAATATTCCATTGTTTCAGTTTATGATACCCTCGATGTTATTCCGGATCACAGGATCAACTCGAACATTCAGAGAATTATCGGAGATTCTGAAACTCCATCGGAAGTTCAGGCGCTATGTATCGGCATCTCAAAGGGATCCGATACAACGGGATTGTCGAATGTGAACAGGCTGAAACAGTTCAGATTTGTTACCGGAGATTCATCTGAGGTTTTCCAATTTGCCCGGTGCGGGTTAATTTTACCTTATGACAGCATTTTCGCGGACCTGGTACTTCTTGACCCCGAAGGAAGGATAAGAGGTTACTATGACCGGAATAAGTTCAGTGAATTTGAGCGTTTGTCAGTGGAATTGAAAATTTTGCTTCAGGAAGAGAAAGATCAATGAAAAATGAAAAGGTTCCGTATGTCCTGCTAATCCTCCTTTCGGTGATCATACCTTCGGTGGTCGGGGTTATGCTTTATTTCAATCACAAGACCGGCACCGCTTCGGGATGGGTCTCTTTTCTTCCGCATTTTCATGCTTCCATCAATGCGTTAACCGCATTATTATTGATTACCGGGTTTATCATGATCAAGATGAAGAAAGTCCGCTGGCACCGGCTTATCATGACCACGGCTTTCATTATGGGCATCCTGTTCCTCGTTTCCTATATACTCTACCATATATCCGCACCGCCAGCCATTTTCGGTGACACGAATCATGACGGATACCTCGATCTGAGTGAAGCGGCAGTCGTCGGGAATACCAGAAACATTTACCTGCTGATTTTGTTATCACATATAGTGATGGCCGTAATGGTAGTTCCTTTCGTGCTGTTCGCGTTCTATTTTGCCCTGACCGGAAAATTCGAAAGACATAAAAAAGTAGTTAGATTTGCCTTGCCGATCTGGCTCTATGTTTCAATCACCGGCGTTATTGTTTACCTGATGATAATGCCCTATTACTGACCCAGACCTTGAGAAGAATTATTTATACATTTCTCTTTATCCTGGTAAGCCCGCTGGCAAGCGCCCAGTGCGCCATGTGCCGTGCTACAGTGGAAAACAGTATTGCAAAGGGGCATACCCAATTTGCCGCCTCATTGAATACGGGGATATTATATTTATTTGTCATGCCATACCTGCTTGCCGGAATTATTGCTTTGCTCTGGTTCCGGAACAGCAAAAAAAATGCAGGAAAGAGTTCAATCCGGATCCATACACAAAAGCATGCTTGATGCCATATTGGCCGGGAAATGTCCCAGATGCAGAAAAGGCGACATGTTCCCTTACCGTCCCTATGACCTGAAACGGTTTTCCAGGATGAACAGGCAATGCCCGTCATGCGGGTTGGTATTCGAAACCGAGCCGGGATTCTTTTATGGGGCAATGTATGTCAGCTATGCTTTTTCAGTTTTTATACTGTTCCTAATGGGACTGGTTGTGTACCTGCTTTTTGAGGACCCTCCCGTCTGGGTATACGGCATATTCGCCTCCCTGCCGATTTTAATCCTTCATCCTTTCATTTACAGGTATTCCAGGATCGTGTACATTCACTTGTTCGGCGGTATCCACTACCGGCCCGATCATGATGATAAATAGGCAATATTTTTTTACTTTCGTAGGGCAACCAATACAACCTGAAATTGCTGGCAGGATCAAGAAAGGCATTTTACTTTATAGTGACCGGGATCCTCATTATCCTGGTCAGTACGGTTGTATTTACCCTTACCAGGAACCAGGTCAATTCAACAGATCGCTTTGTCCGGCAAATTAACCGGAAAATAATTAAGGTTTTACAGGGGGTTGACAGGCAACTGGACCAGGCCAAAGAAAATTTAAAACAGGTCAACGGCAAGGAATTTTCAGGAACAAGTATCCATTTTTTATATCCCACCTATATTTTCAGGCAGGGGAATCTCGTTTACTGGTCCGACCATTCTTTTGTTCCGGAATACTATCTTGTTTCAGGTGATTTCCATTACGCTTTCCGTGAATCACAGGGAAGTTCTTTTATAGCCGTAAAAAATACTTCCCTTTCCGATAGCATTAAAACCGAGATCGTTACACTGGTTCCCCTGTACAGGAAGTATGAGCTGACCAACCAGTACTTACAATCGGGGTATAATACAAGAATTTTCAGCCATCCCCAGATCAGCCTTTTCCCTTCACAGGATAAACCTGATAAGATTTACAGCGCAGACCATACCTTCCTTTTTTCCATGGAATTTTACCCCGGATATAAGGCCGATGCGGGAGTTTACGAATATTTCTTTTTTATCCTGCTGCTTGCAGGTATCGTCATGGTGGTAACAGGGATTTTTTACCAGGCTTTTTATTTCCGGAAATATGGAAAATACGGAGTGGGTTTGGTGTTCCTCCTGCTCAGCCTTCTGGCAGTCAGGATCGTGATGGTTTCTTCCGATTTTCCTTTCAGCCTCATTGAAATCCCGGCCTTTGATCATAAATATTACGCGTCTTCATTCATGAACTCATCCCTGGGAGATCTCTTCCTGAATATGACGGTTCCCCTTGCATTTATTTATTTTTTCTTTAGAGTATATACCCGAAAAAATTATTACCACAGGTTTTACTGGGCCGATAAAAAAACCTCCCTGGTTTATTCCTTCCTGATGGCCCTGTTCAACGTAATCTTCGTGCTTTTTATTTTCCGCCTCGTAGGATCCCTTTCCCAGCATTCCCAGTGGAACCTGGATATTACAAAGAACCTCAATTACCCGGTTTACAAGATCTTCTGCTATTTTCTGTATTTCATGGGCGCTGTTATCTTTTTCCTGGGAACCTATATAAATAATTCACTTTTCTTCAGGCTCCAGAAATTCAAAATACGGAATATCCTGGTAATCCAGCTTGCCGGCGGATTGTTTTCCATTGTTATCACCTTTTTCCTGGATTACCATGTCTATCTTCCCGCGCTGATAGCTTTCATACTTGTACTGGCATTATCGGTCCTTAATTTCCGGGGGATCATAAACCGGCTTACCTATAAAACATTTGTATATATACTGATCGTGTCTATTCTTTGCGCGGCCTCAGTCAGCATATCCGTGTACCAGGAAATGAACAGGAAAAATCAGATTGACCGGGACCGGTTTGCAGACCAATTGCTGCAGGAAAGGGACATCCTGACTGAATACTTCATCGAAGAGGCTGTGAAAAATATCCAGAATGATGTATTTATCCAGAACCGGCTGTTCAGTCCCTTTGCATCTAAGGAAATTATTGAAGACAAGATCCGAAAGACCTACCTGAACAATTATCTTGAACGGTTTGATGTCAATATACTTTTATTTAACGGGGAAGGACAACCTATCAATAATGCCAAAGGACCAATTTATGAGGATTTCAAATCAAGGGTAGCCGTTGATAAGAACAGTACCGACATCGAGGGCCTTTATTATTACCAGCAGGATAAACCGGTGCTTGTCAGGAGATACTGGAGCTTTATCCCTATCAGCCGCTACCGACACGTGGAAGGATATATTATTCTCGACCTCAAGCTTAAAAAGATCATCCGCAACAAAGTTTACCCCCGGTTGCTTCTTGATGAGAGATTCCTTTCGAATTATTATGATGATCAGTACGACTATGCCCTTTATAACGGGAGTATGATCTCCTATACCTCAGGTAATTTTAATTACCAGAAAGACTTTAATCCTTCATGGCTGAAAAGAAAAGCGCTTTATGAGCAGGGGATAGAGAGGAACGGATACCGTCACCTTGCTTACCGGGGAGAACATAACAAGGTGCTTGTGATCAGTTGGGAGAGATACCCATTGTCATACGCCCTTGCTAATTTCTCATTTATGTTCCTCCTGCAGGTTGTAGGCCTGCTCGTATTCCTGGCAGTCGCCGGATTTTATTTCAGCCGGGGCAACCGGCGATTGAATTATATGACAAGGATACAGCTCTATGTAAACCTGGCATTTTTAATACCCCTGGTTATTATCAGCATTATAACCATTTCACGGATCTCCCGGGATTATTCTCAGGAGGACCAGGACACATTCCTTAAAAAGGCGGAAAACACAGGGGTTAACCTTGACACCTATGTGGAACAGTACCGTGAAAACCGGATCGGAAGAGAAGAGCTTTATAACCAGGTGGCTGATATAGCAACCCTGACGGAGTCGGATATTAATATTTACGGCCTCGAAATTCAACGGGGCAAGCTGCTCGCAACTTCCCAGCCCGCCGTATTTGATAAGCACCTGCTTTCAAATTATATTAACCCGAGGGCTCTCGCGGGAATTGCCGTCGCAGGCCGTACCAGCATGATACTCGATGAAAAGATCGGTGACTTAAGCTATAAATCGGCATATGCGGCAATAAAATCTCCACAATCAGGTGAATTGCAGGCTATCATAAGTGTTCCCTTTTTCAGTTCGCAATCCAGCATCGACCGGAGGATCATCAACCTGATCGTGAGTGTAATCAATACCTTTACATTTATTTTCATTGCATTCCTGTTCATATCATACATCATATCCACCAACCTGGTATTCCCCCTGAAACAGATGATCTCAAGGATACGGTTTACGAGTCTGACCGGGAATAACCAGCCTATCGAATATCATTCACCCGATGAGATCGGGCAGCTTGTAGATGCATATAACGGAATGATCACCAAACTGGAACTGAGCCGGAAAGCCCTTGCGCAAAGCGAGAAAGAGGCGGGCTGGAGGGAAATGGCCAAGCAGGTTGCCCATGAGATAAAAAACCCGCTTACTCCCATGAAACTAACCTTGCAGCATATGAAAATGAGAATGCCGCATGGAAAGGGCGAGGAAAATTCATCCTTTGAAAAGGCTGTTGATTCCATGCTCCACAATATTGATACCCTGAGCAGTATTGCCGATTCATTCTCCAATTATGCGAAAATGCCTGTTCCTGAGGTGGTGAGATTTGATATAACGGGGTTACTAAAACAAGTTGCAGGACTATATATGAATAACGATGAAGCGGAAGTGTCATTCCGTCTTCCGGAAGAAGAAATATATGTGAAAGGAGACGAGTACTGGCTGGGCAGGGCATTTTCAAATTTGGTGATAAACTCCATCCAGGCTGCAGAAGGAAAAAAGGCAAAGGTGGAAGTAGAGATGCATACATCGAACGACAAGGTTACCGTCACGGTACGGGATAACGGCAAGGGAATCCCGGAATCCATACGGGAAAGGATCTTTGTGCCCAATTTCAGCACAAAGTTCACCGGCTCGGGTATCGGCCTGGCGGTGACACGCAGGGCTGTAGAACATGCCGGAGGCAGGATCTGGTTCGATTCAAAATTGAACATTGGAACAACATTTTATATTGAATTACCCGTTGAAGCTTGAAGAGATTTACCTATTTGATCTTATACGCGGGTGTATCCATTTCCCATGTACTTTATGGCCAGGTGCCTGTGATGAAGTGCCTGAAAGTCGCTGCCGCCGGGGAATTCATTGTAAGGGATTCCCTGACAATAATTCCGGGTTCGGTTAAAATCACTCCCCCGCAGGGAATCCGGGTAAGCGAAATCCTGGACAGCGGCATCGTGAGAATCCGCAACCAGGGACATGCCGACAGCCTTGAAGTATGTTACAGGACTTTCCCGTATGCATTAAATGCCTGTTACAGGAACAAGCCGCTCAGTGAATATGATTCGGGAAACAGCCGGCTTATGATCAACAGGTTTCATTACACACCCATCTATGATGCGAAGGAAGAAATTTTTCATTCGGATGACCTGCGTAAATCAGGGGCCCTTACCAGGGGAATAAGCTTCGGCAATAACCAGGATATTTTTGTCAATTCCGTATTCAACCTGCAAATGGAAGGGAAGCTTTCAGAATCCCTGAATATCAGGGCATCCATTACGGACCAGAATATCCCATACCAGCCTGAGGGAAATACTCTCCTGGTCCAGGATTTCGATAATGTTTACATTGAATTATATAACAGGAATTTTTCGGTATTGGGTGGCGATATGACCCTTCACGATAAGGGTTCAGGTTTTCTACGCTATAACCGGAACGTGATGGGCGCAAGGTTCAGGACAGACTATAAGACCGGGAATTTCGGAAAGGCGGAAACTTCACTGGCACTTTCGGCTTCCAAAGGAAG
>JBJKSY010000504.1:0-3606 GCA_046703645.1 Cyclobacteriaceae bacterium | reverse complement strand
TATTGAAATAGGTGATATTCTCCTCTCCTCGAATGGTCCTGTCAGGCGGGGTAATATCCATGGTAATATCATAACGCCCATGGTTTTCCCAGTAATTCTCGCCGGGACGGCCATCCCGCAGGTGCGTACCCCTGAAGTACATTTCCTTAATATTACGGGGTTCATATAGCCCCGAATGTTGCTGCTGGGCCAGAAGGCTGAAATGGATGAATATCAGAGATAAAAAGGTAAGATAGATTTTAGTCTTCATTTTAGTTAAAAGGATTAAAGTATTATTGTTCCGAAGTTATTCCCTGGTTAAGCCATATATCAATGCGTTCTTTATGCTGAAAATCCTTTTGAAGTATATCAGGCAGTCCGTCCCCGTTCAGGTCGCCCAGCTTCGATTCGTGCGAACCTATTCCCCGGTTCAGAAGTTGCCTTGTAAAATTGCCTTTCCCATCCCCGTACAGGATGAAGGTACGACATGAATCACCGGAACCGGGATCGTACATTTCGGCGGCAAAAATATCAGGGTTCCCGTCACCGTTGATATCCGCAATGCCGAGCGAATGACCATGATCCATTTTGTCGATAAGGATTTTTCCCACCCATCGGTTCTTTTCCCAGGTATACATTTCAAGCGGACCGACATCATCCCCGGAATTCAGTACTACTTCAGGTCTCCCGCCTTTAACCAGTTGGCCGACTGCCGTCCGGGAAAACTGCCGTGTCGAGTCAATAGGATATCCTTTGAATTGGTCTCCCCGGATATGCTCGAACCACCATCCTCCTCCCACGATGTCCGGTTTGCCGTCCCCGTTTATATCTGCAATTGCAAGTCCTTCCGGGTTTCCTCTTCTGGTCGGGAGCCCGGCAATCACTTCAGGATCCCAAACCTGTGTTGGGTCCCCAGGTATTTTCGCCAGGAATAATCTTCCGCTCTGGTTATCCCAGAACACAAGCTGTGGCTTTCCGCTCCCCAGGAAATCTCCGAATACCTGGTCATGATGCTGCCCGCCTACCCGGGCGAGCAGGTGACGTTTCCAGGATACGGCTGTATCAAAATGAGGATAGGGATTCTCCCACCACCAGAGGCAACCCTTACCCAGCCAGGCTGCTCCCATAACGAGATCCGGTGAACCATCTCCGTTAATATCATAAAATGCGCCGCCGGCTTCCAGTGATCCTTCCGGTATGCCGGGTTCGATTATATATCTTGTCCAGTTATGGTCCGAAGCATTATAACGCAACCAGGCAATCTTCTCATAGCTGGCGATCAGGAAATCATTCTTTCCGTCAAGGTCGATATCCCTGATAAGTGCTGCTACCTGGCGACCAAGACCGGCTTGCGGTATGTCACCATTTATGGTCGAAAGATGTTTCCATTTCGGAACAGGCATCGTATCTGTGGATCTGAAACCTGCCAGGAACAGCGGAACCAGCAATAAATTAATAAGTAAATAATTATTTTTCATTGAATTAAAAAATCAGTTCCATCACAAAAAATGATTGAGTAAGGGTCCTTTCCGGGTCCGGATTGGTTTGAAAACAAGTTTAAAATCTCTGTTGAGTCTTCGTGTGAAGCCATAACCTGTAAAGGCAGTATAGACAAGTTTACTGAATCCTTTACTTAGATGGTCCTATTCCTCTATAATTTTTATCCCGCTTTTTTTCATCAGCTCGCTGGCATTGAAATCCGTGCAAATCCCGGGGGAAAGTTTGTAATCAAAAAGGATATCCCCTTTTTCGATCCGGCTGTTGAAGCTGTAATTTTTCAGGTTTGTTTCGCCGTCCATCAGTTTTGCAAGTTCCAGGTCATGGGTAGATATGATCCCGAAGGCGTTGAGGCTTCCGAGCTGGCGGATCAGTGAATATCCTCCTTTATGACGGTCGGCGGAATTGGTGCCCTTGAACATCTCATCGAGCAGGAAAAAAATGGGTTCCCCTTTTACGAGGAGTTTCAGGAGCTGAGAGATCCTTTTTAATTCGGCATAGAAGGAGGAAATGCCTTCTTCAAGGTTATCCTGCGTACGCATGCTGGTGAATATATTCAAAACGGAAATCCTCGTCGAGGATGCACAGCACGGGGCTCCCATTGATGCAAGCACCATGTTAATGCCGACAGTCCTGAGAAAGGTGCTTTTACCTGCCATGTTCGAACCGGTTATCATGGTAATATTTCCACGGCCCCGCATATTGAAATCGTTAAGTATCCTTTTCTCCCGGGTGATCAACGGATGCCCCAATGAGGTAAACTGAATTACATAGGGATCTTCCTCTATTAATGGGAATTCTTTTATAGATTCTGAAAAATGAAAACCGGCAAGGCTGTTCAAAGCCTCAAATTGACTGACTGACCCGGACCATGATTCTATCCTATCCTTATTTTTTAGTTTCCATTGTTCAGCCTGCAGGATACAGTAAATGTCAAAGAGCCAGAAGGCATTGAGGATGGAATAAAAAACATTTCCCTGATTTTTTTTTGTTCCGCGGAGCTGGAAAAATTCCAGGATCTTTTTCAGCTTTTGTATCTCCCGGGCGGCCGAATATTCCTGGGCAGTAAGGTCCGATTGCAGTTTCTTAAGTAAGTCCGAACCGAACTTTTCATTCTCGATCCTTGTGATCAGGGCTTGGTAACCTCCCAGTATCCTGACATTCTCAAAGGTGTTGTCAATGATATCCTCCGACAGCGGCGTTAATTTTTTCACGACCCTGCTGTTGATAAACAAGGTTATTAACATTGGAATTAAATTTAAGAGCAAACTGCCCGAAACAACATTTATGACATAAAACAGGATTGTGGCAGTTGACAAAACGGACAGGGAAATGGCCAGTACAAGGTAAACGTTCTTCCTGGAAAGTATTTCCTCGGGTTTTCTCATCCACTCCATCAGCCGTTTATAATCGCTTTCCGCATTCAGGAAATGCATGCCCGAAGCCTGGAAAACCTGCCGCCATTCGAGCTTTGATGACAGTTCTTTAACCGAAGTCTGTCGTGCCAGGATTGTCTTTGTCGATGACGGATATGTCATCCATTCTGCCAGGCAGATTTTGCCCGTTTCTGTGGTGGTTCTGTTCAGTAACTGAAACAAAGAATGCTTGCCGAACAGGTCAAGGTCGGAACTAAAAGGATGATCATTTTTTATGAAAAGTTCTCCGGGGTCAAAAGTTGAAAGATCATTTTCCAATCTCAAAATTTCATCCTCGTTTATTTTTTTCAGAAATGATGCTTGTCGCTTCCTGAAAGCAAAGTGATTGAATCGGTTTACCAGGTAGAAAAAAAGAGACAGGCTGACCAGGACCGCCAGGCACATGAGGATAAATGATCTTTCATTGGCAAAAAGGGTTATTAAAATTATCCCTGATAGAAATACTGCAACCCTTTGATAGGAGATCCTCCTTAATATCTTTGATAACCCCGATATTTCCTTCTCATATTCTTCTACATTTTTCCTGAATAATTCCTTCATGTATCCGGTATTTACTTTCTTTTTACGATAAAGACACAAGCGTCATCGGGATCAATTACAACTTTTCCTTCCAAGGGTTCCTTGCCATAAAGTACTTTCCCGATTCCCCAGCCCGGTTTCATGGTGAAATCTTCGACCTGTTTTTCCGGGCTGT
>JBJKSY010000503.1:0-5302 GCA_046703645.1 Cyclobacteriaceae bacterium | reverse complement strand
TGATTGTAATACACTACTTTCCTGCTGACAACATATTCATTAATAAGCGTACAGCGCCTTTGTTCCCTGCCGGTAATTGCCGGAACAGGGAAAGTGAAGTATATATGTAATGGCCTTTCCCGTATGTCGTGTAAAGAGTGGCTCCTTCGAGCGGGGACTCCCCGGTGTCGTTCATCCTGAATACAGGAACATAACGGCTGTCCCAGTGACTGATAAAATTCAGCCCTCTTTCCTGTACCCAATCCCTGAAGTCGGCTTCGGTAATTTTATTTGGATAGTTAAGGAGGCTATCTCCAGGATTGATAAATGTTACCGGGGCATCTTCTTCTGTAACCCTTTCATTCGATATGGTAAGGGGGTAAGGTCCAAAATCTTTTGTGGCCAGGGGATATTCGCGGTTATACTGCATTACCAGTGTCCCACCGTTATGAACATACTGGAGTAGAACCGGCATCCACTGGCTCATGCTCTTTTCAACATTCAGGGTTCGTACCTCGGTTACAATGGCATCATATTGATTCAGCTTGCTGATATTGGTGAAGTCATCGGCATTCAGAACGTCCACATTGAATCCGGCCGTTCTAAGGAACTGCAGCATATAATCGCCTGCACCCGGAACGTAGCCGATTTTTTTTGCAGTACATTGCCAGTCATCCTTAAGTACTTTGACTTCGGCAGGTGTGAAATACTGGAGGGTGGGAATATGACTGTAACTGATAATATGCAATGTTTTGTTATAATTTTTATTTCCTGACTGAAGGTCGGCTTTCAGCATAAAACCATTATTGCTCAGTCCGGCTAATTTTTCGGCAGGAATATTAATATTTATAATTGTATCCCTGCCGGCTTTCAGGTCCAGGTCATTTACCGTGAGCAAAGGTGTACCTGAACTAAGTGTCAATGTTCCCCCGGATAAATCTTTAAATGGATGCAACACAAGGGTGGTATTGATTGAACCATCAGGCCGGGTGACAAGCAAGGTTCCGCCAAAATCAAGAGTGGCATCCGGGACGACCCTTAACTGTTCCACCAGGGTACCCTTTTCCTGGTCGTTGGTCTTGTAGGAAAGCGGGACTTTAACATCGAAATCCTGTCCCCCTATATTTAAGGTTACCCATCCGACCAGGTTATCGGGAGTTTCCGCAAGTCCAAGCAGGGAATCGGCGGGAATGGAATATATAGCATCGTTAACAGGAGGCTGTGACAGCCAGTAAGGTTCCGTGATCGGAGTGTTTTCAGGCAATGTTATATCATGATTGAACGTATGCAGCTCATCATTGTTGATTTTTGTATTCTCGTTGGTGGTTACATTCAGCCAGCGGATGGATGTCAGGGTCATGGGTATTGAAGATCGCCCGATTATGTTCAGTGTAAAGGGAAGGGTCATTCCCGCAGTTACTTCCTGGCGATTGGTAACCAGTTCAGCAAGAAAGCCGCTGCAATCCAGGATGATCTTGTTAATCTCGTTCAGTTTTTCATTTCTCCAGTAATTGTCTTTTACAGTTCTGATCATGCTCCGTATTTCCAGTAAGGCAGGTATGCTGGCTTCAGGGTGGAGAAAATCATAGCTGATGATCACCTTATCGATCCTGTCTCCGATATCCTTCCTGGATATCCTGTTCCATGTGATATCGATGCCGTCGAACAGGGAATTCTTCAATGGTTCTCCAGCCAGCACCGAAAAATATTCGGTGGCTATGCCGGGGACGCTGGGAGTTCCTGCTCCCTGGGTCTTATTCATACTGCGAATGATCCCGGCCTGTTCACCGTAACCCATGCCGATCAGCGGCGAATATTGCCCTACCTTGATTTTAAACTGGTCCTCTGAGGTGGTATTGAAACGGCCGAAGTGAAAAGTATTCCATAATATTCGTTTCGGCTGCCACACAGGGTAATATTTCAACTGGTCAGGGTATTTCGTCTTATCCCCCGAATCCCTGAAGGCATCTTCGGCGAAAATGGTAGAAGCAGAATGCTGACCATGACCGGCCTGCGCTGTAGGGGGGAAACGGCAAATGACCACATCGGGTCTGAATTTGCGGTAAATCCAGGTCACATCGCCGGTCAGCAGTTTCTCATTCCAATGCTTTAGGGTTTCAGTGCTGCTCTTGGAAAACCCGAAATCAATTCCCCTTGTAAAAAACTGCCCGGCACCATCGATTGCTCTGGATGCCAGCAATTCATGGGTCCTGATAAGTCCCAGGGCCGGACCTTGTTCGCTGCCGAGAAGATTCTGTCCCCCATCCCCTCGTGAAATCGATAAATAAGCCGTACGGACATGCTGGTCATTGACCAGCCAGGTGATAAGTCTTGTGTTCTCATCATCCGGATGTGCGGCGAGATAAAGGACATTGACAAGATGATCCAGCCGGGAAATTTCCCCATAGATCCTTGCTGAATTTTCGGGATGAACCTGTTGAGCCTGTGCAACCAGCGAAATACCGATCAGGGCAAGGGCAAGAAATATTTTACGCATATGATAAAATGGGTGACTATGATGATTGTAATATGATTCCGAATTGTATGTTGAATCTTCACGTCCCGTCGAAATACATCTAATACTAGATGGATCAGGGGGAAAGAGAATCCCCCCGAATCCCAATAATACACACTTCGTAAAATATATGACTAATTACAGGGCACTTTGTTTTACATATTTCTCAGTTCTTTTATCTTTAATCACTCCCTGCCAGTTCATTCCGAAACCAAAATCATATTTATTCCCTTCCGAATCCACATAGCATTTCATGTCATGGGGAAGATCCTCTGACTGTTCTTCAACGGTTCTCATATCAGCAGGCATCTGGAGCGGCAAAAGTGCGGATGGCTCGGCTGCACCCGTAAGGATATCCATAATCGCCTGATCCTGGACATCAAAAGATACGAGTATTCCATTTGCCTGTTTTTCAAATTCCGAAAAAACCATGGGATTGGACATATTGATAATTACAATTACCGGTTTACCCTGCATTTTTTTGTAGGTATCGAGTACCATGTTAAGATCATTGTAATTGATAGCCCTGACCTTTTTCCCGCGATAAGTCCTGTTCGTGAAATTTTCAAGAGGATCACCGCCTGCGATGCTGGGATCCCTTGCATAGGTAGCCGTATATTCTCCATACTGCAGGCTTATGGGTAAATACCCTGTCCCTCCCTTTTTAACATCCAGTGTATCATAGCCCCTGCCTGAATTGGGGCTGTCAATGAATACAAGCGCGTAGTCGGCTTTGGATGGATCGTCGGTCGTATTAAAATATTTTTTTACAACTTCCATATTTACCGGGTAATCGAGCTTTTCCGGAGTCGGCATTCCCATGAAATTCATACCGGCAGGTGTAAGTTTTTTGGGTACATAAACCGTTTTATGTGCCGTAAGAGGAAGCACCTTATTTTTGTTTTTAAGCATAACGATTGATTTCAGTTGCGCCTGGTAGCCGGCGGTCATGAATTCAGGCTTGCCTACCGTGTTCTTTGATTCCCGGGGATCCAGGTAGGGGTTTTCAAAAAGACCGACCCTGAAAATATTCGTCAGAAGTCAAACGGCTGAAGCTTCAAACCGTTTCCTCATGAATTCTTCCCCGTGCTCCTTTACACCGATTTTATAAGCTTCCAGAACCGGTGCAACATCGTTATTCCCTCCAAACTGGTCGACCCCGGCCATAAGAATTTTATAATGCCTTTCAGGAACTGTAAGCTTTTCTACTCCCCAGCATTTCCCGCTCATGAACTGGTCCAGTTTCGTTTCATCAGGAGTAACCGACCAGTCGGTACAGACCACTCCGTCGAAATGATATTTATCCCTGAGCAAGTCACCGATGATATAGGAACTGTAGTTGTTCCCAACATTTTCATGATTTTTTATATCCTGGTCCCAGGAAATCGTATAGTAGGGCATGATTGCCGCTACAGTTCCGGTTTTTCCGTTAAGTTTAAAAGCCCCATCAATAAAGGGAGCCATTAACCCGTTAAAGTTATGGCCGGGATAAACCGCGTATTTCCCGAAAGCATAATGTGCGTCCCTGCCACCTTCCCCGGTACCTCCCCCGGGCCAGTGTTTTGCCATGGCGTTCACACTTTCATAACCCCAGCCACCGGAAATCTCCTTATTGCCTTCCGATGTCTGGAACCCGTCGATATAGGCACGGGCCATATCCGTAGCCAGCGCAGGATCTTCCCCGAATGTTCCGTTTACCCGGTTCCATCTTGGTTCCGTGGCCGGATCGACTTGCGGAGATAAGGCTGTTGTTATTCCAAGTGCGCGGTATTCAGTCGAAGCAATCTGTCCAAACTGATATACCACTTCAGGATCAAATGTCGCCGCCATGCCTAATGAACCCGGCCACATGGATATGCTGCCGCCGGAGCCAGCATTATATTCGGCATCGGCCCTGGTCCTGTGACGTGGATCCGAACTATTGTTTGCCGGAATACCGTACCCAAGCCCTTCAACAAGCGCCTGGACATTATTGTTCCATTCCGCTGACACTTCCGGGCTTTCAACGGTTGTGATAAGGATATGCCGGACATTATCTTTTGTGAGAAATTCCTTTTGCTGATCGGAAAGATCGGATGCTTTTGCCCCGCTTTCCCTGAATGATTTTCCGTTATAGGTGCCTGCCATGAATCCCCGGCTTCCGCTGGGTATGGACTGGTGACGGCTGTACAGCATAAGGCCGGCTATCTGCTGGATGGATAATTTTGATGCAAGATCCTGGGCTCTTTCTGCAACCGGTAGCCTCCAGTCCTCATATTTGTCAAGTTTCCCGTTTTTGTTCAGGTCCTTGAAGGCCAGCCCGTCAACCGTAAGTATCCTGACTCCTGAAGTAGTGGAATAACCCAGGGTTTGTCCGCCCGGGTTGTTAATGGTTTTGATGGTACCCTCTCCGCTCTCTGTCCATTTTTTGCCGCAGCCCGATAACCCGGCAATGAGAAATAAAAAGAAAACAGCATGGTAAGTCCTGCTAATAAGTTGGTTTTTCATATTGAATTCGTTAAAGTTTAAAAATTCAAATCCCCGACAACTCTTAAAAAAATCCCGGAATGCAAAACTGAAATTAGAAAAAATAAAATTCCGGAGTCATGAAAATAGATGAAACCCCGGAATTTACCGACAATCCTGAAAATTATTTATCCCGGTTAAAGGCAAAAATGCCACTAACCACAACAAAGACAAGATTCGTGGCTATATTCATCTGTCTCATTTCAGAAGGAAAATAAATTCTACTCCCGATCTCCTGATTTTTTCAGGAAAATTTCTCGCTGGTGAATTAAGCAGGTTTGAATTTATTCCGCATTGATGAAA
>JBJKSY010000502.1:0-4227 GCA_046703645.1 Cyclobacteriaceae bacterium | reverse complement strand
TCAAGGTACCGGCCTTCTGCTGAGGCACTTTGCCGTAGGATCGTTAACGGAAAGCCACTTTTCACGGTCAATAACATAGTGGATATTCTGAATATGATCTCCATCGAATCGGGCTATTCCATTGGAGGGTACGACGTTGGAAGGATATCGGGGGAAATCTTGTTGGATTCAGGAAAAGAAGGCGAACCTTACGAAGCTATCGGAAGAGGAAACCTTAATATACATAACCTGCCGGTTCTTTATGATAATTCAGGCCCGTTTGGAAGCCCGACCAGTGATTCAACCCGGACCATGATCACAGAAAATACATGCAAATTCCTTCTTGTGATTTTTGATTTTGAAGGCAATTCCGATATGGAAAAACTGCTGGAAAAAACAAGGACTTATTATCATGAATTATCCGGAATTTCAAAAGTTTTCACAACAGTCCTGGGTGCGGACGGGAGGGACAATTAATTTTCTATATATAAGGTCATAATTTAAGGCTTGAAATAATTCAAATTATTTCAAGCGCAAAAATTTGACGCTTTATTTATGCCATTGTGCATAAATTGTGATCCTGCATTTTTTGGTATAAAATTTTTTTAACCTTACTGGAGCTGGACCGCGTAGGTAAGTTCGCGTTTACTCATTTCCTTCCGGAGCAGGAGCCAGGTTACAAGTGTGGAGGCAAAATCGGCCAGGGGAAAAGCATACCAAACGCCGTCGAGGCCGAAGAATAGCGGCAGTATCAATACCAGAGGAATCAGAAAAAATCCCTGCTTGGTGAGGCTCAAAATGAGGGCAGGAAAGGCTTTCCCTATAGCCTGGAAATAAGCGGTACCAATCAATTGAACAGCGATGACAGGAGTAGCCAGGAAAGCTATCCTCAGTGCTTCCGGAGTATGTGCCAGTAGAAAGCTGTCGTGGGAAAAAATACGGACAAGCATCTGAGCTCCTCCAAATATTCCCAGGAATATGAATAATGACAGTAACATACCATATTTTATGGATGAGCTTACAACTTCGGAAACGCGGTCCCACAGCGCTGCACCATAATTATATCCGGCGATAGGCACAAAGCCCTGAACAAGACCCATTACCGGGAATAGGGTGAACATCATCAACCGGGAAATAATTCCATAAACAGCCACGGCAGCTTCTCCCCCATAATGAAACAGCGTATGATTAAGCACAAGAATCAATATGCCGACCACTCCCTGCCTGGCAAGGGTTACGGAACCCAGTGAAACGATCTCTTTAAGAATACTGCGATCGAACCGGTAGGTCACCGAGCCTATTTTCAATTCCGATTTGCCGCTAAGAAAATACCCCAGGGCATAAGCTGCACTTAAAGCATAGGATATTGTAGTTGCCCAGGCAGCCCCCTTAATTCCCAAGCCCAAAACCAGAACAAATAATGCATCCAGAAGAATGTTGGATATAGCCGGGATTATCATGATAAGCATCGCGAATTTCGGTTTTCCTTCGGCACGGATCACGTTATTGGTCATAACGCCCCAGGTCAGGAAAGGCACGCCCAATAGCAGGATCATGAAGTAATCCCTTGCCGGCGCAAGAATGCATCCTTTGCCCCCGAATGCGTTGAGCAGAGGATCGGAAAAATACATGCTCAGGAATACGAAAATCAATGAAATGATCACGGTAATCCTGATCATATTACCGAAGGTACGCTGAGCTTTATTCCGGTCGCGGGAACCCAGGGCTCTTGAAATGATCGACCCCCCGCCGATCCCGATAGCCATTCCGACCGCAGAGATCAGGAATGAAATTGGCAGCACCACGGTCACCGCAGCAATGCCCAGGGATCCTACAAACCTGCCGACAAAAATCGTATCGACAATATTGTACAGGGAAAGCACCAAAATTCCTATTCCGGCCGGGACAGCCTGTTTGAACAGGAGTTTTTCAATTTTTTCAGTACCTAATTCTTCCGAACCTGTCATATAGTACCCGTTTAGGGATTGTCCTGTATTAACGTTAAATCCGGAAGAATGTTATTGTCTAATGTATGGCAAAGGCTGAAGGTATAACCCTGTTATTGCCATTATTATTGACGCTGATGGAATACTTGCCCCGGATGGAATATGCCCCTATTTCGCCTTTTTTGTTCATGGCAAGAAAACCCACCTGGGTTTCGGGGTCGTCGACGGGATATTTTTTCATAATTCGTTCTATGGTCATTTCACAGGCCTTTTGAGGCGACATGCCCTGCCGCATCAATTCAACGACAAGGAAAGAACCCAGGGATTTCATTACCAGTTCGCCCAATCCGGTGGAACATGCTCCGCCGATTTCATTATCAACATATAATCCTGCACCTATAATGGGCGAATCACCGACCCTTCCGTGGTATTTGTAAGCCAGGCCGCTGGTGGTACAGGCTCCCGACATATTGCCATGATTATCAAGGGCGAGAATTCCGATGGTGTCGTGCATATCTTTATTGATCACCGGTTTATAGCCCGTTGTTTTCAACCATTCTTCCCAGGCCTTTTTTGAATCTTCGGTAAGAAGATTTACCTGTTTAAAGCCCTGCTCAACGGCAAACTGAAGGGCCCCATCCCCGCTAAGCATTACATGAGGAGTCTTTTCCATTACTTTTCTTGCAACAGATACAGCATGGACAATATTTGTCAGGAAGCAGACAGATCCGGCATTCCCTTTTTCATCCATGATACAGGCATCCAGGGTCACCTTTCCGTCGCGGTCGGGCCTGCCCCCGTATCCTACCGAAGTATCGTTCGGATCTGCCTCGGGAACTTTAGCACCTGCTTCCACGGCATCAAGCGTGGTTCCTCCGGAAAGTAATTTCTGCATGGCAGCTTCAGTGGCTTTCAGGTTCGGCCAGGTAGCAGCAACAAGCGGTAAATCAGTGGATAAATCCCTGAAGGTATTACTATCTTCTTTTGCCTTAAAATCTTTTCCGAAAGCATCGGCATTTCTAAATCCCAATCCTGCCAACAGGGCAGATACCATGGATCCCCGAATAAAATCCCTTCTTCTGATCATGATCTTCTTAAGTAATGGTAATTATTTCACTATTATATTGCCCGAATTATTGAAACGATCCGGCCACTTTTAATCTATCAGGTCTGATCATTTCAGATATTTTAAATATATTCTACTTCAATATTTTTTTATGTTTCCGTCAATTTGTTCGGCCCAGTCAAGAATGCCGCCCCGGAGGTTATACAAATTATTAAAACCGTGTTTCTGCTCAAGGGCCTTGACGACATTTGCGCTCCGGTTGCCGCTGCGGCAGTATATTATGACTTTCCTGTTTTGATCGACCTTGTCGGAATTTTGAAGTATCACATTCATGGGGATCAATGTTCCCCCTATGTCGGTAAAGTCATGTTCGTAGGGTTCACGAACATCGATGAGCTGGAAATCTTCACCGGTATCCATCATTTTCTTCAATTCCTGAACCGTTACTTCTTTCATTTTATATAGTTTTGTGGTTTCCCGATAAGTCAATTGTACTAAAATATATACTTTAGGAATAAAAAAGACATTTCTCCCATGAAGGTAGTTCTGCAACGGGTAAATCAAGCCTGTCACCTGCGTGCCCGCAACGAGCAGGGGGCTACGATCGATGTGGACGGGGCCGAAGAAATCGGGGGAAAAAACCTGGGCCTGAGGCCTATGCAACTTTTACTTGCAGGTATCGGCAGTTGTTCCGGTATGGACATCATAAGCATCCTTCAGAAACAAAAACAGCCCCTGGAGGACCTTCAGGTTGAAGTGGACGGGGAGCGGGAAAAAGACAAGACTCCCTCGCTTTTTACAAAGATCCATGTTCATTTCAAAGTAAAGGGAGCACTGGATGAAACAAAGGTAAAAAGGGCAGTGGATCTTTCAATGAAAACCTATTGTTCCGTTGCAAGGATCCTTGAAAAAACGGCTCAGATAACCTATTCTGTTGAACTCATTAAATGATCTCATGAAAAAACCACTTCACTTCGAAACCTTAGCCGTGCGTCACCAGGCAGGCAAGACCCGGTATCATGAACATTCCGTTCCCATATACCTTACCTCGAGTTTTACATTCGACAGCGCAGAGGAAGCCCGGGCCGTATTTGCGAATGAACAGCCGGGAAATATATATTCAAGGTTCACCAACCCGAACAATGATGAATTCATTGAAAAGATGTGCCTGCTTGAAGGTCTTGAAGACGGAGTATCCACAGCTACGGGAATGGCGGCGGTTTTCTCAAGCCTTGC
>JBJKSY010000501.1:0-4748 GCA_046703645.1 Cyclobacteriaceae bacterium | reverse complement strand
AGACAAAAATGAATAAAATTCTTTAATTACCCGTCAAATTTTTTTAAATTTCCTTCAGCAAATTTTTTATTGAAAACACAATTTTTTAAACCCGGTAATTCATGAAATCCCGTTATTTGAAGTTGATACCCGGCATGAAGAAAAGCAGAACTGCGGAGTGCCAGGGGCAGGGATCCCTAAGGAAATTGCATTACCCCCATGCCCGATTCAGCAGGAGGGAAGTTCTCGGAAGCCTGGCCCTGTTACCGTTTGCAGGAAAACTGATGCCTTCAGTGCTGAAGCCGAAAAGATGGATCAGTTATGAGGAAGAAAACCTGCTCGAAAGGCTCCATCGGCCCCGGTTGTATGGTAAAGAATCCCTTAATCCCGGGGATATTCAGATCCCGAAAGCAAAAATCGCCGGAGAATCATTCAGCCGGCTTATCCTTGGCGGCAACCTGATAGGTGGCTGGGCCCATGCCAGGGACCTGGTCTATGTCTCGGACCTTGTGAAAAAATATTTTACCGACGAAAAGGTATTCGAAACCTTTACTATTGCAGAGAGCTTTGGAATAAATGCTTTCCTTACCAATCCATTATTGATCCCGGTGATCAATGCTTACTGGAATAAGGGTCTCGGCAAAATTAAGTTCATTTCCGATTGCGGGGGGAAAACTCTTGAGGAAGGGATCCGGGTATCGATCGATCATGGAGCCTCTGCCTGCTATGTGCACGGGCAGATGGCTGATGATTTTGTGGCTGCCGGCAAGGTGGAAGAGATTGGCAAAGGACTCGAAATGATCCGGAAGAACAAGCTTCCTGCAGGGATCGGAGGGCACAAGCTGGAAACCATAAAGGCGTGTGTAGAAGCAGGGATCACCCCAGATTTCTGGATGAAAACCATCCACCGGACCGATTACTGGTCGGCAAACAAGATCAGTCAGAATGACAATATCTGGTGCACCGATCCTGATGAAGTCAGGGATTTCATGAAAAATCTCAGGCAACCCTGGATCGGTTACAAGATCATGGCAGCAGGAGCCATTGAGCCGCGTGTGGGTATAAAATATGCCTTTGAGAGCGGCGCGGATTTCCTGTGCATGGGGATGTTCGATTTCCAGATAGCCGATGATATAAAAACATTTGTTGATGTCTTTAATTCAGATCTCAAACGGGAAAGACCCTGGATGGCCTGATCACCGGCAAATGAACAATTCTATGTTATTTCCGGGGAATATAGTTCTGCCTTTAATCGACATTATTTGAAGCATTCGGATCCTTGTTTAAAAGGTTTACCAAACAGCCAAGTAATCTTGTTTTATCCGTTAATTTTTCCTAGCTTTCATTAAGCAGCTATTGCCTGGCGGAGAAGATAAAATCAAGATTTTTTATGATAAAAACATTTATTATCAGCCTGGCCTTCAATACAGTTTTCCAATTTGCATTTGCCCAGGAATTTGAATTAACCGATTCATCAAAAACCATCCACCCGGCCGATTCTGTATTTTGCCTCAGGGGTACCCCATATTCTGAATTCGTTGAAGTAAATGATTTCAACAAGGGATTTATTAATGACCCTTTACAACTTATCCAGGGCAGAATACCCGGACTCGCCATCGTAAAGGCCGGGAGCGATCCCAATGAAAATTTTGACATAAGGATCAGGGGAATAAATTCAATTAACTGCCAGAACAGACCGCTTATAGTCATAGATGGAATCCCGGATACAGAGCCTGAGAATATTGATCCCAACGACATCGAATCTTTCCGGGTTTTAAAAGATGCTTCTGTGACAGCCCTTTACGGGATCCGGGGATCTGCAGGAGTCATTCTTATAAATACCAAAAGAGGAAACGGCACACCCAGGATTGATTACGAAGGTTATACAAGTGTTGAACATATTTCAAGAGCGGAAAAAGTTCTATCTGCATCCGGTTACCGGGCATTTTCCAAAGAATTCTTATATGGAAATGCCGGAGCCGATTACCTGAATTCAACCGACTGGCTTAAGGAGATCTCCCGCCCGGCCTATTCCCAGGTGCATCATATTTCCCTGTCAGGAGGCAACCCTCATTCCTCTTACCGGGCTTCTCTCAATTACCGTGGGGTGCAGGGGGTGGAAATCCATTCCGGGTTCAGGCAGGTAAACGGTAACTTTTCCATTCAACAGAAAGCATTGAAGGATAAATTGAAGGCATTCCTTGAATTTAACGGAATCTACAGGGTATCCGAATATGGAAATGGAGAAGCCTTCCTGCAGGCATCGATATTTAATCCAACCGCACCGGTTAAAGTAGATGCAGGCACTAAATTACCGGCGGATCTGCAGGGTACCGATTTCACCCGTTGGAACGGATATTTCAATCTTGAAAATTCTTTCCGCACTTTCAATCCCGTACAGATACTTGAAGATAATACACATGATGGCACGAGAGGAAATTATCATTTATCAGGCAATCTCTCATATGAAATCCTGAAAGGCCTGGAAGCCGGAATCCTATATTCGCTGCAGGCTGATAACTTCCTGGACAGGGAATATTTTGACAGGACCAGCTTTTATAGCGGATATTACAGAAACGGTTATGCTTCTCAAAATGAATCCGCCTCACAAAACCAGTATTTCGAAAGCTCGGCTAGCTGGTCCAACAATTCCGGCAATCCCCTGCAGGTAAGTGTTAAAGGCGGTTATTCTTACCAGGAATTCATCAACCAGGGTTTCCAGGCAGCCGGAGGGAATTTTTTAACGGATTTCTTCCTGTACAATAACCTTGCCGCCGCCAAGGACTTCAGCGATGGAAGAGGTACGGTTGAAAGCTTTAAAAATTCCAACAGGATCATAGGGTTTTATTCAAACGCTGATCTAAGCTGGAGAGATACGTATTTTATATCTGTGGTTGCGCGCTATGACGGCTCCTCCCGTACCGGGAAAAATCATAAATGGGGCTTTTTCCCGGGGATGAACGCGGGTATTGAACTGACACGTTTCCTGAACATTCCGGGGGTCGATAAGCTCAGGATCTATGGGGGTTATGGGAAGGCAGGCAATAATCTTCCTTCGGATAATCTTTCGCGGTATTTGCTTAATACTTATGCGCTATCATCATATCATATCGGCACTTATTATAACGGAGATTATGTGCCTCAATACTTTGTGTCGCAGAATGCCAATGATAACCTGAAGTGGGAAACTAAAACCGAAATAAATTTCGGACTGGCCTTCGGGCTGTTCAGCTCGAAGATCCGGGGAAACCTGGAATATTATTCCAATACCATCAGCGATCTGTTGCAGCAATTTTACGTGGACTCACCGCCTGACTTTTCAAATATTACCTGGGCGAATGCCGGTAAGCTTAAAAACAGCGGGCTCGAATTCTCCGCAGGCTGGAAAGTGCTCGATCGTAAAAATTTCCATTATTCCGTGGAATTGAATTATACAAAATTCCTGAGTGATGAAATAGTATCCTTGTCGGATAAAAGCAAAGGATTTGTCAACGGCCCGGTTTATTATACGGGCGATATCGGATATGTCGGGTCCTCGATACCGGTGATTAGGGTGGAGGAGGGAAAACCTGTAGGGCAGATGTATGGACTTGTTTATACAGGAATTGATAATAACGGGAACTGGATCTACAAGGATGTTAACGGCGACGGCAGAGCTTATGGGGAAAGTAATGATCAGACTGTTATAGGAAACGGAATGCCCAAAGCCGAATTGGGTTTCAGCCACCGTTTGAAATATAAGAAGTGGGAACTGGATGTTTTTTTCAGGGGAATGTTCGGGCATAATATTTATAACGAGTACAGGAGCCTGTATGAAAAGCCATCCATTATTTCCGCCTATAATATACCGGAGTCAGCTACAGGTCTCCGCAGCCCTGACGGCACCTATCTTTTCACAACAGGAGGATGGATTTCCAGTTTTTACGCCGAAAAGGCAGGATACCTGCGGCTGGATAACTTCCAGGTAAGTTACGATTGTCCGTTTAAATCCGGCTCCGTTCATAAAATGAAAATATACCTTGCAGGGAACAATGTCCTTGTATTGACAAAATATAAGGGCCCGGACCCGGAGGTAAGGTATCAAACCAATGGCGCTGTCATTGATCCCATCTATGGTTACTTATCGGTCGGCAATGCTCTGGCACCCGGAATCGACAGGGCAACCACCTGGCCGATGAGCATGTCGTTTTCCCTGGGCATCAACCTGGAACTTTAGTCCCCCAATCCTGACAAAGGATTAAAAAATCAGGAGAACCCTTATCAAAGGATTATTCTATCTTTATGACCGGTGTTCCCGGCCCGATTCCCGATTCATTGACCGCTTCAATGGAAAAATAATAGGTCGTGTTTTTATTAAGGGTTTTCAGGTAATATTCATTCCGGTTATAGATCATGATGGAAGTGTAGAGTTTATCGGGAGCGATGCCATAATAGAGGTTATAGGCATAGGCATGGTCGTTGGGATACCACTTAAGGTAGGCATTCCTTTTGTCGCTTTGCTGACGTAAAACCACGAATCCCTTAACGGAATCAGGGGGATTCCCGGGGGCTTTCCCAAAGACCCTCAATCCGCAGATAGCGAATTTCCCGGCTGCCATATGAACATTCTCCAGCTTGATAAACCTGGTGTCGACCGGTTTTGGCAGTTCCACGTAGTCATGCGGCACATCTGTTCTATTCTGGCTCTTATCTACCAAAATGTCCCAATGAAGGCCGTCCTTTGATTGCCAGATCATGTATTGGTGATAGATATCGGTTCTCTTGCCAAG
>JBJKSY010000500.1:0-7028 GCA_046703645.1 Cyclobacteriaceae bacterium | reverse complement strand
TGAAAACCTGGTCCACTTCAAACACTTTCCCGAATAACCTGGCATATGCAAAGGATACGATCACGAATGAACTGTCGTGGATCAGGGCCACCACGGCTCCAAGCCCGTATTGCCATTTTTTAAATCGAACGAAGATATAAATGAAAATCCCTATAAATGAATAAAGTACAGCTTCAAAGGATTCCCTTTGTATATCGTTGGCTATGGTAGCTCCCACTTTTGAGGAGCCGGATATTATAAACGAATTTTTATCGATCTTCGCTTTGTCGTCTTCATATTTAAGTCCTGTCTTGGTTGATATGCCTTTTATTAAGGCGCTTTGGACCAGCGAGTCGGCATCGGGAGATTCATCATCGACCAGGTAGCTTGTTGTCACTTTAACCTGGTTACTGGATCCATAAAATACCACTTCTGTGCCGGCGCCTTTAAACGAACTCGTCAGTGCGGTTCGAAGAGTTGTAGGCTGTACCGGGTCATTGAACATGACTATATAGGATCTGCCACCCTTAAAATCAACACCCAGGTTCAAACCGCCCTGAAGAATGATCAGTATAAACCCGATTATGATGAAAGAAGAGGAGAATACATAGGCGATTTTCCTTTTACCCATGAAGTCGATATTGGTCCCGATAAGAATATTCTTTGACCAGCCCAGCTCAAACGAAACATTATCTTTCTTGCCATTGTTGGTTATCCACATAATGACCACCTTCGATATAAAGACAGCCGTGAATACGGAGCAAACGATACCGATCATAAGGGTGGTGGCAAATCCGCGGATTGGTCCCTGGCCGAATATAAACATAAGGAGAGCTGTGATGAAAGTAGTCAGGTTGGAGTCAACGATGGTTCCGTAGGCCCGGCTGAACCCGAGATTTATGGCGTTTGTCATAGTCACCCCTTCTCTCAGTTCCTCCCTGATCCTTTCATATATCAGCACATTGGCATCAACAGCCATACCGATGGTAAGCACGATACCTGCAATACCGGGCAAAGTCAGGGATGCATTCATCTGAGCCAGTATACCGAGGATGAAAAATATGTTGAATATAAGGGCAAAATTTGCGACAAGGCCTCCTTTGGCGTAATAAGCCACCATAAAGATCACCACGACAAGAAGACCGGCAACGATTGAAATCATACCTTGAGCCTGTGCCTGCTTCCCAAGGGTAGGGCCGATCACCGCCTCTTCTACAATTCGTGTCGGGGCGGGGAGTTTTCCTGTCTTCAGCACATTTGCGAGGTCCTTGGTTTCATCAAGGGTGAAGTTTCCTGTAATGGAGGAATTTCCATTCGGGATTTCATTGATGACATTCGGGGCGGAATAAACACGATTGTCTAGAACGATAGCAATCCGGTGATTGATATTTTCTGCCGTCAGTTTTCTCCATATCTTGGCACCTGCAGGGGTCATCTGCATGGAAACGGAAGGTTTGCCGTGCTCGTCGAATTCAGAACGCGCATCCGAGATCACCTCACCGGTCAGTGGAGCCTGGCCCCCTCTCCTGACCTTTACAGCCAGCAGTTCCAGGACATCTTCCCCGGAAGCATCCTTAATTGGGTCCTTAAACCAGAGAAATTTCATGGAGCTCGGGATAAGGCTTTTGATCTCAGGCCGTTGAAGGACCTTATTGATTTTCATTGTATCCTTAACAGGATAAAACAATCCATAGCCCGCATTCCTTTTCAGTAAGGAAACCAGGGGAGAGTTATTAGCACCCGCTGTCAGGGAGTCGGTTTTGGTGGAATCACCTGCCAGTTTGGTAGCCAGTTCCTGGGCCGCCGTGTCGACAGGGTTCCCGGATAACTTGCCTGCCAGCTCAGAAGACTCTTTCGTCAGTTTGGAAGTATCGGCGGTTGCAGATCTGTTGGATGTTGTATCGGCATTTTTAGCTTCCTCTGCCTCAATATTGGCTTTTTCAGCCATATACTTATTATTCAGCATACTGATCACCTTGCCGGTTTCATTCAGATCGTATACTTCCCAGAATTCAAGCTTGGCGACACCCTGCAGAAGATTCCTGACACGGGCCTGGTTTTCGACACCCGGTAATTCTACCTGTAAACGACTTGATCCTGGTAAACGCGTAATGCTGGGAGACGAGGTGCCGAACTGGTCGATCCTGTTTGTGATGATCTGGAAAGCACGGTCCGTAGCATCATTTACTTCCGACTCGATTACCTTAAGAATATCGGCATCGGAGGAATCAAAACTGATTTTTCCCCGGTTGGCGGCATTGGCAAATATAGGAGCCAGGTGACCGTTAGGATTGATTTCCTTGAAGGCCTGATAGAAGAGGTTAACGAATTTTTCGGAACTGGTTCTCTGCCTTACTTCAGCCACAGAAAGAGCTTTCAGAAAATCAGGGTTCTGGTTATTACCGCTAAGCCCCCTGATGATATCCACAGGAGAAACTTCGAGAGTCACATGCATTCCGCCCTGTAAGTCCAGCCCGAGACCGAGTTCGGTTTCTTTAACCTCTTTATAGGTATATTTTATACCCAGGAGATTATATACCGGTTCATTCCAGATTGAGTCAAGATACCTTTGTTTTTTAGCATAGTTGATAGTGCCGTTGACGTTTGTAGCCGCTTTAGTTGCTTCCTGCTGTACCTTCCTCGACACTATGGTAAAGGATAAATAATAGATACATAGCAGAGTAACTACTACCGTCAATAATATGGTTACATTTTTGCCTAACATGGATTTTTAAGATTAAGAAATTACAAATATAAAAATGATGGAATCGGCGTATTCCTACGGCGCCTTGGAGGCGATGATGAACTGAAAAAGCGTCTGAAAATAATTATTGAAATACTCGGTAAAACAAGGGATGAATCTTCTAACGGTAATTCCTGATTCAGGTATGCTGAGGCCGATGTTTGTCATCGGCTCAAAATGTATCTGAAAGCTTGTGACAGTAGCGGATGCGCTTAGTAACAGAACAGCTTCATCTCCCTTTTTACCTTTTTCCTCTTTCTTGCCTGATTTTTCATTGTGAACATTGCTCAGGGTATAAACCGCGGCTCCCTGTGAAAATAAAAGAAGAAGTACCATGGTCAGGATGGCTCCTGTCAATGCATGATTTCTTGTTTTCCTCGTAAGGTTCTTAATTTTCATTGGGACTTCAAAGGTATAAGTATGCGCTAATATTATATAATTTTATCCTGAAAATGTTGATAAAAATACATTAAAACAGCCTGGTAATCATTAAAATACCGAAAAACAGGACTTTATGATTGAATGGCGGGTCATGATGTCCGACGGAAGGGCAATCTAATATTCATTCAGGTAGCGTAACAGCTTTTCTGTTGCGATCGCCCTGTGACTGATCCTGTTTTTTTCTTCAGGGGACATTTCCGCAAAGGTGAGATGATAGCCTTCCGGAACGAATACCGGGTCGTATCCGAATCCATTGACGCCTCTCTTTGTATCCGTAATACTGCCATTGATAATCCCTTCAAATTGCCGGATATTTCCGTCAATAATTAGTGTGATTACCGTTCGGAAACGGGCGGAACGATTCAGGGAATTACCAAGATTATCCAATAACAAATTAACATTATCATCACTTATTTTACCTTCTCCGGCATAGCGGGCGGAATGCACTCCCGGTTCTCCGTTCAGGGCGTCTACCTCCAGGCCTGTATCATCGGCAAAACAATTGATCCCGTAATTTCTGAAAACATATTCCGCCTTGGCCATTGAGTTCCCGGGAATAGAATCGGATTCTTCAGGTATTTCTTCTGTGCAACCGATTTCCTGAAGACTCACAATGCGAAAGTCAGTCCTTACCATCTGACTGACTTCCCTGAGTTTATGCTCATTATTGGTGGCAAAACAAAGCAGCACCGCTTCAGATTATTTCTGGATACTCAATAAGTCGACATCGAATACAAGTATGGAATTTGCTGGAATAAGCGTGCCGTACGCATGATCCTGAAATCCCAGCGGTGAAGGAATGTATAGTGTTACCTTTCCCCTTTCCTTAATATACTGCACTCCTTCATTGAGCCCGGGAACTACCGATCCATCTCCAATGGTGAAGGTGAAAGCATTCTGATTATTATAAGTGTCGTCAAAAACAGTTCCATCGAGCAGCCTTCCCTGGTAATTGATCCGCACGGTCTGACCGGATACCGGATTGCTGCCGAACCCCGGATTTTGAATGATCACACGGAGTCCTGAAGCCGTTACATAGTAATTGGTATCCCCATGCTGAACCAGGTATTGATCAATGAGAGTGTCATCATGTGCCAGCCATCCGTAATAATCGTAATAATATTTATTCTTACAGGAAGATCCGAAAATCAATGATGCGATGAGAACTACATTCAGAAAAATAAAAATTTTAGACATCGAGGTTATTTTTTAAAATCCACCAATTCAGTATCATAAACCAGAATGCTGTTAGGTCCGACTATAGGACCCGCACTTCTGTCACCAAAAGCGAGTGCAGATGGAATGAAAAATTTATACTTTCCACCTTTGCTCATCATTGCTATCCCTTCTTCCAATCCCTTGATTTCAAAACCGAAGCCCAGCGGAAATTTCAAGGGCTTTCCCATTTTCCGGGAGGATGCGAATTCAGTACCGTCAAGCAGCGAAGCGGTAAAATTTATTACGACCGTGTCTCCCTTAAGCGGTTTAGGACCCTTGCCGGGTTTTTCCACAAGGTATCTGAGTCCTGATTCGGTTTCCATAGGAATTATATTCTTTTTCTCTAGATATTCGTCGATCATTGCCTGGTCCTCAATCAATTGTTTTCTGTCCCGTTCAACTCTTTCCTTCACCCTCTTTTTCGCTAAATCATTCTGATAGTCCTTGAATTCATTTTCATTCATTACTCCTGATGCACCTACCCGGAAAGTAATTGTTTCATCGGGATCGAGGTGGCTGGGGACCGGAATATGAAATGATTTCAAATACAGGTCATTGCACTTCACTTTGAATATGGCACTATCACCGACCTTCATTTTACCGAGCCCTTCATATGCCTGACCGGAACTATTCCACAAGGAATCGTTGAATAACATGGTTACCGGCAGGTTCCTCACCAGGGAGCTGTATAAAAGAGAATCATTATCATCGTAGTATTCCATATTAAAGACCACGTAATCCCCTTTTTTAAACGTTGGTCCGTTTCCGTTTCTTACTATTTTATATCGAAGGCCGCTGGATGTTCTTGTGAAACCATTATCCCGACAGGCATATATGACCATCGCAAGGGAAAACATGATAATTGATTTAACTCTCCACTTCATTTTTAGTTTCCGCAAGAATTTTCCTATACTCCCTGAGGATCACGATGTATTGTTTTACCGTTTCTTCAAGTCCGACCTCGCTGTTGCCTCCGGCCGCATTTTTATGGCCACCCCCCTTGAAATGCTTTCTTGCAAAGTCATTTACTGAAAAATCACCTTTGGACCGGAAAGAAAGTTTCACCGAACCGTCGCGTTCCATGATCAGTGCGGCAAGCACCACTTCGTTGAGCGATAAGGCATAGTTCACGAGACCTTCCGTATCGCCGGTCTGCGCATTGAAACGATCCTGATCCTCCTGACTGATAACGATATAAGCGGCATGATATTCAGGAAGGAATGTAAGTTTTTTAAAAAGGGCGTATCCAAGGAACTGGATTCGGTCGAAGGAATTATTGTCGTAAATCAGGCTTCCTACCCTGGCAGTATCGGCGCCAAGGGCCATAAGGTTGGCGGTTACAAAGTGTACATTCTGGGTGACATTATTATGCTTGAATTGCCCCGTGTCTGTCATGATCCCGGCATAAAGACATTCGGCAATACCCTTATCGATTATCTCACGGTCACCCATGCTTACAATGAATTCGTAGATAAGTTCGGCAGTGGCCGCCGCGTCAATGCTGCTGTATTCATAATCGGCAAAGTGTTCCGGATCAAGATGGTGATCAATAAGTACTTTTTTGGCCGGGCTTTTCCTGATCAAATCCTCAAGGCCGTCAATTCTGTTCAATACATTAAAATCAAGACAGAAAATAAGTTCAGCATTCTTTATGAGTTTTTCCGATTTCTGCTCCTTATCTTCCGTATAAATTACAACTTCCTTCTGGCCTTCCATCCAGTGCAGGAAACGGGGATAATCAGTCGGGCTTATTACAATGGCGTCATGGCCTTTTTTCCTGAGATAATTTCCCAAAGCCAGGGAAGACCCCAATGCATCGGCATCAGGTCTGTGATGGGTGGTGATCACAATTTTCCTTGAAGTCTCTAAAAATATTTTTAAATCCCTGATATTCAACATTTTATTTCAATCCTTAGGATTCAGGAATAGTCACAAAGGTGCTAATTAACTGAGTATTCTCAAAAATGGCACTTGTATATCCGAATATAGTGAAATTCAATTTTAAATTTTTCACAGGTTTAGGTAATACTGTTATTTTTGCTCCTTCAAAATTAAAAACGCATGAAAAGTGATATTACGTTTACAATGATTAAACCGGATGCCGTTGCTGAAGGGAATGCCGGGGCGATTATGAATATGATGGAAAAGGCCGGGTTTAATATACTAGCCATGAAACTTACCAGGCTTTCGGTTGAACAAGCCGGTAAATTCTATGAAGTTCATAAAGAAAGACCGTTTTATACGAGTCTCTGTGAATATATGTCATCGGGAAAGATAGTTGCCATGGTTCTCGGCAAAGCAAATGCCGTTGAAGATTTCAGAAAACTGATCGGGGCGACCGATCCTGCCAGGGCCGAGGAAGGAACAATCCGGAAATTATATGCAACATCGATCCAGTCAAATGCAGTTCATGGATCCGATTCTGATGAAAATGCAAAGATAGAAGCTGGTTTTTTCTTTTCCAGGCTGGAATACCATAGCCGCTGATAACTATTAAAGATCAGATAGCAGCAGATTCTTTTTCCTGGTTTAGCTCAATCCAGAAATTATTGTATCCTTCACCCAGAAAGATCCTGGCAATGTGCTGCTGAAGGATTTCCAGGATTGCCAGGAAGTTATAAATAATCTGTAACCGATCGGGCTGAAG
>JBJKSY010000499.1:0-11255 GCA_046703645.1 Cyclobacteriaceae bacterium | reverse complement strand
GATTTTACCTTCCTGTAAGCTTCGACGCACTTATTATAAGCGTCAGGATCCATGGTCGATATTTTACCGGAATCCTGTTTCTGGAATATCGTCTGATAGATCAAACCGGCATAGTACTGTGTTTTTGCCTTGTCCTTGGTTTTATCAAAGGTCAATGCATCATCAATGATTGCTTTTGCTCCTGCCAGATCACCTTTGTCAAGCAGGGTTTTGGAACGCTCAACATTGGGAGCTTTTTGTTTTTCCTCTTTCTGGGCATATACCGCAATACTCAATGCCAGAAAAAATATAAGGAAATTTACTCTTTTCATAATTTTAAAGTTCGGATTAAAATATTTAACGTTCATTTTCAGGTTTTCAAAATTAGACAAAATATTCAATTTTTCCGGCCGGCTCTGTCAATTAGTCAGCGCTCATCTCAATTTCGATCTTTTCGACGCTGGATATCTCGTCATTTTCATTCAATTTTATCAATCTTACGCCTTGGGTTGCCCTGCCCATAACACGCAGTCCTGATACAGGGATCCTGATCGCAATGCCCGATTTATTGATGATCATCAGGTAGTCAGTGTCCGTTACTTCCTTTATTGCAACAAGCTTGCCAGTTTTTTCAGTTACATTGATTGTTTTGACTCCTTTGCCCCCACGGTGAGTGATCCGGTAGTCATCGATCGACGAACGTTTTCCGTATCCCTTTTCCGATACGACGAGCAATTGTGCATTTTCCCGGCTGATACATACCATATTAATAACCTTATCTCCTTCATTTTCAAGAGTTATACCTCTTACACCTGCAGCAGTCCTTCCCATGGGCCTTACATCGGATTCCGGAAAATGAACAACTTTCCCGGAGCTTTTCGCTATAACTATATGGTTGTTCCCGTTGGTCATACTTACATTCAGCAGTCTGTCCCCTTCATTTATGTTGATTGCATTTATTCCATTTGTGCGGGGACGGGAGAATGACTCGAGAACCGTCTTCTTGATCGTGCCTTTTTCCGTGCACATGACTATATAATTATTATTTATAAAGTCGTCGTCTTCCAGGTTATGTGTATTGATCACCGCCCTGACGGTATCACCCTGATCGATATTGATAAGGTTCTGAATAGCACGGCCTTTGGAGGTCTTACTTCCTTCAGGGATTTCATAGACCTTTTTCCAATAAACTTTTCCGTAAGCTGTAAATATCAGCAGGTAGTTATGGGTATCGGCGATGAAGAGATGTTCCGTGAAATCACCGTCTTTGGTGACTACTCCCCTGGAACCTATTCCTCCCCTGCCCTGCACCCTGTATTCGGATAAGGATGTCCTTTTGATATAACCCTGGTGGGAAATGGTCAATACCATCTCTTCATTGGGGATGATATCTTCGATATTGATATCTTCCGAACTATGGACGATCTCCGTCCTGCGGGCATCGCCGTAACGTTCTTTAAGCGCTGCAAGCTCATCCTTGATGATATTCATTCTCCTGGGTTCATGTTCAAGAATATCCTTCAGATCAATGATGAGCTTTTTTAATTCCTCGTATTCTTTAATGATCTTTTCCCTTTCAAGGCCGGTCAGCCGCTGGAGACGCATATCGAGGATGGCTTTTGCCTGTATTTCGGAAAGTCCGAAACGTTCCATAAGGCCTGTTTTTGCGGTTTCAGGATCCCTGGAAGATTTGATCAGGGCAATAACTTCATCGATGTTGTCGAGAGCAATAATATAGCCTTCAAGAATATGTGCCCTCTTTTCCGCTTCATCCAGTTCAAATTTGGTTCTCCTGACCACCACTTCATGACGGTGTTCCACATAATGAAGTATCAGTTGTTTCAGGTTCAGAGTCTGCGGGCGTCCCTTGACCAGCGCAACATTATTCACACCGAATGATGTTTGTAACTGGGTGAATTTGAACAGGTTATTTAATACGATATTGGGGATAGCATCCTTTTTCAGGTCGTATACTATACGGAGTCCGTCACGGTCCGATTCATCCCTGATATCCGATATGCCTTCAATCTTCTTTTCATTTACAAGCTGGGCCGTTTTTTCGATCATGCTGGCCTTGTTGACCTGGAAGGGTATTTCAGTTACGATGATCTGGTCCTTTCCAGATTTATGGGGTACAATCTCCGTTTTGGCCCTCATCACTACCCTGCCCTTTCCGGTCTGGTAGGCTTCCCTTACTCCCTGGTATCCGTAAATGATCCCACCGGTAGGAAAATCCGGGGCTTTTACGAAGTTCATAAGCTCTTCAACAGTGATTTCCCGGTTGTCAATAAAGGCAATAATTCCCTCTATGATTTCAGTAAGATTGTGCGGAGGCATGTTGGTGGCCATGCCGACGGCAATGCCGGAAGATCCGTTCACCAGCAGGTTCGGAAGTTTTGCCGGCAAGACTGTAGGCTCCTGAAGTGAATCATCAAAATTAGGCTGAAAATCAACCGTATTTTTATTGATATCATTCAGCATTTCCTCGGAGATCCTTCTCAGCCTCGCTTCTGTATACCGCATTGCTGCCGGCGAATCCCCGTCGATCGACCCGAAATTTCCCTGCCCGTCTACCAGCGGATACCGGAGTGACCAATCCTGGGCCATTCTGACCATGGTATCATAAACCGATGAATCGCCGTGAGGATGATATTTACCTAGCACTTCACCGACTATTCTCGCTGATTTCTTATAAGGGCGGTTATAAGTAACGCCCAATTCCAGCATTCCGTAAAGCACACGGCGGTGAACAGGTTTCAGGCCATCTCTAACATCAGGCAAGGCGCGGGAAATGATCACAGACATCGAATAATCGATGTATGCTCCCCGCATTTCTTCCTCAATGTTAATTGGGATTATTCTTTCGTTGATTCCGTCTGCCATCCAGGGTCAAAATAATCGCGCAAAGTTATGAAAAATATCTGAGATTTAAGGCCTTAATAAGGGAATTCCTTTCATTGATTTTACTATAAAAATAAGCCTGAAATTTTACCTGATTCCGTTATATATTTTTCCATAAATTCTAAACTTGAAATACCTTCATTCAATAAATCACCAAATCACCAAATCACCAATCACCAAATAATCAAAATCCCCCGCTGATCTTTCTCCGGTTAAAGAATTTGTATTCGACCAGATTCTTGTAATTCTGTCCTATATCAGGATTTTGCGGCTTGTAAAAAGGCTGGCCGCGGTATAATTTACCGTTATGATAGTGCTTGGTCTGAATCCGGCAGGATTTATTGGTAAAATTCCTGGGATAATCTTTACCGGGAGGTATGCTGGCATGCAACCGGCAACGGGGAGCTTCCGGAATATTATACTTAAAGCCAAAGGTCAAATAAGCTGCAGGAAATTGATGATTAACAACACCTAGTGATCCTACATCTAAATTATAACTTTTATATTCAAATGAAGGTCTTACAACAGCGCTCAGGTATTCAGAAAATTCAAACTCCATCGGGAATCCGATATTAAAATAAAGACCTTTTTTATTATTGAAGGCATTTCCCATATTAAGGTTCCCGATCCTCAGATCAGCATAATAAGTCCAGCCATAGAGTGCATATATCTTCATCCCTACCATGCCGTAATAACGAAGGAATATGGTACGTTTCTTATCGGGAACATAATCGGCAAAATCAACGACATCCCCGATCGGGTGCATGACAGGTAAAGTATGAAATTCAGCAGTTGCCCCCAGCCCTACCCTGAAACGGTCGAGAAAGCTGTAAAATAGGGTCAGCGAAATAGGAATTGACGGGCTGTTCCCGGCATATTTCAAGGATTTGTTATTATCGTTTTTCCTGTAAATATTATCCGATGCGGTGAGGGAAACAGTATCAATCGGAACCGGTTTACTCAACCAGTTTGCATAAATTTGATTTGTGTTTGTGGTATCGAATAAATAAACACCCGGACTTCCGTTATAGGGGTTGCTTACAACTCCGAAATTATCAAGCCTGGTAGAATAGAATGTCCTTCCGTATCCTATGTTGAAATTGATGGAGATCTTGTTCAGGATATACCGGAGATTGAAATTGCTTGCATTCTGGGGACCTGTATTCAGACTGTCCTGAACATTCATGTCAAGCTGTTTTCCGGCTGCCTGGGCTTCTATACTTGAGCTGTCCCTTACCCCGGCCTGTACATTGGATCCCTGCTGATTTGCATTAACATTAATCTGCTGGCTGGTTTTTAAAGCGGTTGTATCCACTCCCTGGGCAATAGCCTGCTGAACAAGGAACAGGAAGACAAAAAAGGCTTGGGTTATTTTTCCGGGCATTAGTCCCTATTTATCCGGGATATTAACTTATTTACCAACGATAAAATTATCTAAAAAATATTAAAAATCCTTAAAATCGCAAGATTTGAAAGGATTATTATACTTCCTAAATTAAAACCATCCTGGAGTTTTGTTATTACTCAAGAAATCCTTCATTCCTGTCGTTATCATTGTAAACATTAATTCCTTTGGCTTTTTTTGAAGGGACATGACGGAATTTTTCGTCCGGAAACGAACGATTCCTGTTTCAATATCGTACATAACGCAGTGAAAATTAATTAATTATAAAATCAATCCGGTTGATTTTCAATTGCTTAATATCATGGCATGATCTTAGAAAGTCGATCAAAGGATAATTATGCTTAGTTTATGATCCATCTAAAAAACCTTGTGAAATCTTATCCAATGGGCCACAGCAGGCTGGACGTACTGAAAGGGATAAATCTTCATATCGGTCATAGTGAAATGGTTTCCATTATGGGCTCTTCAGGATCCGGAAAATCCACGCTTCTGAATATCCTTGGAATTCTTGATGAATTCGATTCTGGGGATTACATCCTGAATGATACTCCCATGAAAAATCTTTCGGAGCGGCAGGCAGCCTATTACCGGAATCGTTTCATAGGTTTTGTATTCCAGTCGTTCAACCTATTGTCGTTTAAGAATGCACTTGAAAATGTAGCCCTCCCCCTCTATTACCAGAAGGTCGGAAGGAAGAAAAGAAATATCAAGGCGATGGAGTATCTCGATCTCGTGGGTATCAGGGACTGGTCGCAACATATGCCGAGTGAGATGTCGGGCGGACAAAAACAAAGGGTGGCTATCGCGCGGGCATTGATCTCACAGCCCAAGGTAATCCTTGCCGATGAGCCGACAGGGGCTCTCGATTCGCAGACATCACAGGAAGTAATGGAAATATTCCGCCATGTCAATGAACAGGGAATTACCGTTTTGATCGTAACTCATGAAAAAGATATTGCGGACCGTACCCATCGGATCATCCGGATCCGGGACGGTAAGATAACGAACGAAGATATAGCCATGGCATCTTAATACCTAAAATATGTTTGATCTCGACACCTGGCAGGAAATATATTTCACTATCAAGCAAAACAAGCTCAGGACCTTTCTGACGGCCTTCAGTGTATCATGGGGGATTTTTATGCTTGTGCTGTTACTTGGAGTTGGAAACGGTCTTGAAAACGGGGTAAAATACCAGTTCCGTGATGTGGCAACCAACAGTATCTGGGTATCTCCCGGTCAGACGAGCATGCCCTATAAAGGAATGAAATCAGGAAGAAGGCTGCAACTTACCAATGAGGATTACAAAACAATTCATAACAACATAAGCGAGATCGATCATATGAGCGGCCGGTTCTGGGTGAACGGCGAATATACCGTTCGTTACCGCGATAAATATTCTGCCTTTGACCTTATGGGTTGCAGTCCGGGGCATATGTACATTGAGAACCAGCAGGTTGTTTCAGGCCGCTTTATCAACGACCTCGATATGGAAAACAAACGAAAAGTCGCGGCTATCGGTGTTGATGTCCGTGACATCCTTTTTGGCAAGGAAGACCCAATAGGGAAGTATATTGATATAGGCGGGATCCAGTATATGGTGGTAGGAGTATATGATGATGCCGGCGGAGGTTCGGAAGTGAAGCGGATATTCATTCCCCTGTCGACAGCCCAGCTTGCATATAATGGAAGCAACCAGGTTCACCAGATCATGTTCACGGTCGGCGATGCTTCGGAAAAAGAAAGTGAGAATATTGTTAATGAAGTAAAGCAAATACTGATTAATAAATACAAATTTTCACCAGATGATAACCGCGCTGTATTTATCTGGAACAATGTTCAGCAATTTAAGAAATTCATGGATCTTTTTGCCGGTATAAGACTTTTCCTCTGGATCGTAGGAATCGGCACCATCATTGCCGGCATTGTGGGTGTAAGCAATATCATGCTTATCGTGGTGAAAGAACGCACCCGCGAGATCGGTGTCAGAAAAGCCATGGGAGCCACTCCGGGTTCCATTGTCAGGCTGTTCCTCCAGGAGTCGGTCGTTATCACATTTCTGGCAGGTTATTTCGGCTTATTGGCAGGCATTGGCCTGATCGAAGGACTTAATTACCTTATGCATACCATGCAGGTTAACGCCGAATATTTCAGGAATCCCCAGGTACAGATATCTGCAGCGGCAGGGGCTACGATGCTGCTGGTCCTTGCTGGCCTGGTGGCTGGGTATTTCCCGGCGAGAAAAGCGGCGAGGGTAAATCCTATTGAAGCATTGAGAGACGAATAAAGAATATGTTTGATTACGATAAATGGCAGGAAATATGGGCAACGATCCGGAAAAATAAACTCCGGACCATTCTGACCATGTTTGGTGTCTTCTGGGGGCTTTTTATGCTCATGATCCTGCTGGGATCCGGAAACGGCCTGCAGAACGGTGTAAAGAAAAATTTTACAGGCTGGGCCACCAACAGCGGATTTGTCTGGGGCAGACGCACCACAATGGCCTACCGCGGATTTAAACCCGGCCGCTGGGTCCAGTTCTACAATTCAGATGTTCCCATTCTCAAGCAAAAGGTAAAAGGACTGGATCACCTGGCTCCCAGGAACCAGATGGGCGGCTGGAGGGGTGGAAATAACGTGGTAAGGAACAATAAAACCGGAGCATTTTCACTTTATGGTGACTATCCTGATTATCAGTACATTCAGATCGTCGATATGGTAAAAGGCCGGCATCTGAATGAACTGGATATCAAGGAGGACAGGAAAGTAGCTGTGATAGGCGAAAATGTTTATGAAGTCCTGTTCAACAAGGATGAAGATCCTATCGGACAGTACATAAAAATTCAGGGAATTTACTATGAAGTTGTTGGTGTCTTTAAATCCCAGCGTTCCGGCGAAGCAGGTACCCGTGATGAACAGACCATATATATGCCTTTCACAACTTTCCAGCAGGCATTCAATTTGGGTAACCATATCGGCTGGTTCGGATTTACGGTAAAGAAAGGATTTAAGGCGGAAGATGTTGAAAATGATATTAAAAAGGTTTTAATGAATATCCATGATATTAACCCGAAAGATGTGGGAGCCCTTGGGTCGGAGAACCTTGAAAAGGAATTCGGACAGATTACCGGTTTATTCAAAGGCATTGCTCTTTTCAACTGGGTCGTCGGAATAGGTACCCTGCTGGCAGGAATTATCGGCGTAAGCAATATCATGCTGATAATAGTAAAGGAAAGGACAAAGGAAATCGGTATCAGGAAATCCATTGGGGCCACTCCCCTTTCCATAGTAGGCCTTATCATGCAGGAATCTATCGTGATCACTGCTGTTGCCGGGTACATCGGGCTGGTTCTGGGCACTTTTTTAATGGAAGGTATAAGCCTGATCATGATGAAAACAGGTGCTGATACCGGTATGTTCCAGAATCCCGGAATTAACCTGAAAATCGCCATACTAGCCTTTGTGATCCTGATTTTCTGTGGAGCGCTGGCAGGACTAATACCAGCCAGAAAGGCCGCGAGGATCAGTCCCATTGAAGCAATACGTCAGGAATAAAATGTCAAAATATATGAAAATCGTATTCAGAATTCTATTGGTCTTGATCTTGATTGTAAGTTTTGTCGGTACCGGATATTTCCTCTATATGAAATCACAGAAACCCCCGGTAGTTTATGAAACGGAAACCCCGGTATACCAGGACATCATCAAGAAGACGGTTGCCACCGGTTCGATTGTGCCCAGGAAGGAGATCGCTCTCAAATCCCAGGTTTCGGGAGTTGTGGAAAAGATATATGTAGAAGCCGGGCAAATTGTAAATGAAGGAGATCCCGTGGCCAAGATCAGGATCATTCCCAATGTGGTAGCGCTCAATAACGCACAGGCTGAACTGAAAACGGCCCAGATCAATTTTAAGAATGCCGAAAAGGAACTATCAAGACAGCGTGACCTGTTCAACGATAAGGTTATTTCCGAGTTCGATTATAACCAATACCTGTTGCAATACAATCTCAGGAAGGAAGCTGTCGAATCGGCCGAAAATAACCTGGAACTGATCAAGGAGGGTGCTTCGAAACGTTCGGGTACTGCCTCCAATGTAGTATATGCCACGGCAGGTGGAATGATCCTCGATGTGCCTGTTAAGGAAGGCACCTTTGTAATTGAAACCAATACTTTTAATGAAGGAACCACGATAGCCTCTGTAGCTAATATGAACGAAATGATCTTCGACGGTAAAGTAGATGAATCCGATGTAGGCAAGCTGAAGGAAGGAATGGAACTTCAACTGAAAGTTGGCGCACTTGATAAAGATAAATTCCTGGCGAAATTGGAATATATTTCTCCGCAGGGCAATGAGGAGAATGGCGCCATTCAGTTCGAGATCAAGGCAGCTGTCAAATTACAAAAAGGAACCTTCCTCCGGGCCGGTTACAGCGCAAATGCAGACATTGTTCTTGCCAGAAAAGATTCCGTAATGTCAATCAAGGAAAGCAACCTGGAATTTGACGGTGATTCCACCTTTGTGGAGGTTGAATCGGCACCGCAGGTATTTCAGAAACGCCTTATCAAGACGGGACTTTCGGATGGTATTAATATTGAAGTATTGAGCGGATTGTCCAAGGAGGACAAGATCAAGAAATTATAAAAAAACGATCTTCCGGGCAGGTTACACGATGATGCTGTGTTTCATTTTATTGATTGTCTTCACAGGATCATCGGATTTGAAAACATGTGTTCCTGCGACTATGCAGTCAGCGCCGGTCCTTATAAGCCGGCCCGTATTTTCTTCAGTTATACCGCCATCAACCTGAATGATCAGTTCTGGATTATAATGAAAGGAAATTTCTCTTAATTCCTCGATTTTCCTGTAGGAATGCGCGATAAACTGCTGTCCGCCAAAACCGGGGTTTACCGTCATGATCAGGGCGAGTTCAATATCGCCGAGGATCGGTTTAAGCAGGTTTACATCCGTATGAGGATTTAAAGCCACTCCTGCCCTGCAGCCATTGGCTTTTATATGCTGGATGGTGCTGTGCAGGTGGGGACAGGTCTCATAATGAACCGTAATTCCGGACGCACCGGTTGAAGCAAATTTCTCAATATATTTCTCCGGGTTAACGATCATCAGGTGAACATCGAGAGGCTTTTTGGATGCCTTTTTAACAGCTTCCATTACAGGGAAACCAAAGGAGATATTGGGTACGAATACTGCGTCCATGATATCCATATGGATCCAATCCGCATCGCTCCGGTTTACGATATCTACCGATTTCGCGAGATCAAGGAAATCCGTATTCAGTATGGAAGGGGAAATGATGATTCGCTCGTGCATTTGATTTGAATTAATTAAGGTACCAGTATTTTCACTTTGCCCTCTCCAATATCGGAATTCAGGCATAAAATATAAATTCCAGGATCCAGTTTCTCCAGGTTCAGTTCGGTTTTGTTGTTTTCACTTTTCATTTGAAAGGACTTCCTGTAACAGGATTTGCCCTGTGTATTGAAAATCTCAACGTTAAAGATCGCTCCAGTCCTGCCCTTGTCATATTCCACGAAAAGTCGTTTGTTCTCAGCCGGGTTAGGATAAACTTTGAAATGATCGGAAGGTTCCTCATAGGAAAGTGCTGTGACCAGGGATTGTACCTTATTGAAGTCTGGAATTCCGTAACCTGTCAGGCTGTCCGGCTGATTGTAATGGCTGGAACTTTTTTCGATCACATTGATGAGGTCCATGTTTGAGAGTTGCGGGTATGCCTGCCAGATACCGGCAGCCAGGCCGGATACCAGGGGAGCCGAGTAGGAAGTGCCGTATCCCTGGGTTATTGTATCCAGAGAATTAACAATTACAGCGGGATCACCGATAGCGGCAACCTCCGGCTTTACACGTCCATCATAACTGGGACCATAAGAGCTGAAGTAGGCATGTTGCAGGCTGGCATCGACCGCTCCTACCGACAATACTGAGTCTCCGTCTGCCGGGGCCACCAGTTTCTTCCAGCTATTATCGGCTTCATTTCCAACACTTACCACAACCAGCATTCCCTTATCGGCAGCCAGGTCGGCTGCCCTGGTGATAATGGTCGTTTTACCGTTCATATCGGCATAGGTATAATTCATGGTTGAATCATCGAAAGTATTATACCCAAGGGATGAATGGATGATATCCGCTCCCAGGCTATCGGCAAATTCGGCCCCGAAGATCCAGTTATATTCTTCCACCCTGTATTCCGTAGGGTCATCTTCAGTGATGCATAGAATAAAATCGGAATTATAAGCCGCTCCTTCGAACGTACCTTTTTCATAGCCTGCCAGGCAAGACATTACTTCCGTTCCATGGGAATCGTGTGAATAAACTGAAGACGACCCGGATACAAAATCACGTGTCGCCAGGATTTTGTTTCCCGAAACAAGATCTGAAAAATAAGGGCTTTTATCGAGGTTTATAAAGCCGGCATCCAGCACCGCGATCAGAATTCCGCTCCCATCATACCCATCCTGGTGCATGGCATCTATGCCTAGCGTTGAATTTTGCAAGGCATTGGCAAGTGCTTTCATTCTTTTATGAGAAGATATGATTGAATCCGGAAGGTACGAATAGATCCTGGCTGCCGAATGAGGTCCGGCGGCGACATATTCCAAGTGTTTTACATAAGACAAAGCCAGTATATTTGATTTGACACTAGCGCTACTTTCCACCAGCACACCATTGAACCAGCGGGTAGGATAAAATACCGAAGCGCCGGCTGATTTCAGGCCGGAGATATACCCGGGGCTTACCGGAAGATCGGTATAGTTGACAGGTATTCCCCTCTTTTGCCTCCTTTCAATTGCCCTTGCAGATAGAAATTGTCCGGGTTGGTCAATACTGAATCCATCATTGGCCTTATCCCTGAAAAAGACCATATAGCGGTTTACCTGAGCCATTGCAGGGTCGCTGACGAGCAGGAACCATATGAAAATCATGTATCTATTC
>JBJKSY010000498.1:0-4300 GCA_046703645.1 Cyclobacteriaceae bacterium | reverse complement strand
AGATCCGGATTTCTGGAATCATTATAATATAGTTCTTCAGGAACAGCCCTTCATCAATTAAAACCAGAAAATCGGCTGATTCCATTTGCTTTTCAATGATTTCTGCCATATTTACAAGCCAAACAGGGTTTCCCGAATTCCGGAATAATGAATGAAGATCTATTGCCAGGAAAAAGCTATCCTCTTGGAGCCACTGTATATCCTGACGGTGTAAATTTTTGCGTATTCTCGAAAAGCGCCAAGATCGTTGAGTTGTTATTATTCGACAAGCCTGAAGATGAAAAGCCAAGAAGGATTGTCACCCTGGACAGGCATGAGAACAGGACTTTTTATTACTGGCATGTATTTATCAAGGGTATCAGGCCGGGGCAGCTATATGGCTACCGCGTTTATGGTCCCTGGGATCCTGCCAACGGGCACAGGTTCGATCCCCAAAAATTACTGGTTGATCCCTATGCAAAAGCGATCCTGACTCCTTCTGAATTTTCCAGGGATGCTGCCATGTCAGCAGGCGAAAATTGCGGCCGGGCAATGAAATCGGCAGTAATAGCTGACGGAAATTATGACTGGGAAGGAGATACCCAATTGAATATACCTTTTTCCGTATCCGTCATTTATGAATTGCATGTTCGTGGATTTACAAAGCACCCTTCCTCCGGTGTTGCAGAGGCAAAAAAAGGAACCTATGCGGGCCTGGCAGAAAAAATTCCTTACCTGAAAAGCCTGGGCATTACCGCGGTAGAACTGATGCCGGTATACCAGTTTGATGAACAGGATGCCCCCGGGAAACTTAAAAACTATTGGGGATACACCCCGGTCAATTTCTTTGCCCCGCATAACGGGTATGGCCACGAAAAGGATCCCATCCTCCTTGTCCAGGAGTTCAAGGACATGGTTAAGGCATTTCACAGGGCCGGCATCGAAGTGATCCTCGACGTGGTGTTTAATCATACGGCTGAAGGCGGGATTGACGGCCCTACCTACAGCCTGAAAGGATTGGAAAATAAATGGTATTACCTGCTGGACCAGCAGGATAATTCCTACCTCGATTATACAGGATGCGGGAATACTCTCAATGCCAATCATTCTATAATCCGAAGAATGATCATGGACAGCCTGAGGTACTGGTCGGCAGAGATGCATGTGGATGGTTTTCGCTTTGACCTTGCATCGGTTTTGTCGAGGGATGAAGACGGAAAACCGTTAAAAAACCCGCCCATTCTTTGGGAAATTGAATCGGAACCTGCTCTTGCAAGCTGTAAAATAATTGCCGAAGCCTGGGATGCCGCAGGTTTGTACCAGGTAGGATCTTTTGTGGGTGATAAATGGGCGGAATGGAACGGAAGGTACAGGGATGATGTCCGTCATTTCGTGAAGGGAGACCCTGAAATGGTTCCCAAGCTGGCCTCACGAATTCTCGGGAGTCCTGATATTTATCCTGACCCCGACAGGGAACCAAACCGGAGCATTCATTTTATAACCTGTCATGACGGCTTCACCTTGAATGACCTGGTATCCTTTAATAACAAACATAATGAAGCCAACCTTGAGGAAAACAGGGACGGAAGCGACCAGAATTTTTCCTGGAATTGCGGATATGAAGGTGTCAGAGATGCTGACCCGGCAACTGAAAAGCTCAGGTTAAGGCAGATAAAGAACTTCTTTACCATCCTTTTCTTTTCACAGGGTACCCCCATGTTCCTGATGGGTGACGAAGTTCGCAGAACGCAATTGGGCAATAACAATGCCTATTGCCAGGATAATGAACTCAGTTGGTTTGACTGGACACTAGTTGAGAAAAATACCGGGCTTCTGGAATTTGTAAGGTCGATCATTAAACTTACCCAGGGGCTGGAGGTGTTCCGCCTGGAATCAATTTTATCCACCTATCGCAGAACTCATCATCCGCATATTATCTGGCATGGCACCAAAACAGGTCATCCCGATTGGAACGACTGGTCAAGAACCCTCGCATTCAGCCTGAATTATCCCCAGAAAAAAGAATTCCTGTATGTGATCATGAATGCTTATTGGGGAAATCTTAAGTTTGAACTGCCCCGGTTGCCGGAGGGCCTGAAATGGTACAGGATCATAGATACAAGCCTCATTATTCCGGAGGGAGGATTCGATGTGGAGCACGCAAGCCTGGTTAATGAATATTACTATATTGCATCTACAAGATCGGTTGTTGTTCTGATGGGCCTGCCATGATCCCTGATAATTTATAATCTGACAATCTTACTTTGCATATAATCTGAACGTCCGGGTGACCCGGAATGCTACTATATTTTCTAAAATTCTTTTAAATAACGGAAATTAAGGAAATATTAATGTTTTAAAGCATATCATTATTAAATCCAAATGGTTTACTTTGTCCGGAATATTAATGTTTGAGTTACTTAAATTATTATTAAGGATTACAATTTGCGGGAAAAATGAAAAACAAGTATATCGATCTTATAGAAACTACATTCGACTGGCCACAGGAGGAATTCCGACTTGAAGAGGATAACCTGCTGTTCAATGAAATTCCACTAATGGAAATTATAAAGCAGTACGGCACCCCGCTTAAAATAAGCTATCTGCCGAAAATCACTGAACAGGTAAAAAAGGCAAGAAGGGTATTTAATGTGGCAATGGCCAAGGCGGATTACAAGGGAAGGTACCAGTATTGTTATTGCACCAAAAGCTCGCATTTTTCCTTCGTCCTTGAAGAGGTTCTGAAAAACGATGTCCATATCGAAACCTCATCGGCCTTCGACCTTAACATCATTGAACATCTTTTTACATCGAAATTGATCGATAAAGATAAGTTCATTATCTGCAACGGGTTTAAAAAGAAACAATACGTTGACAACATTATTAAACTGATCCACAACGGGTTTGAAAATACCATTCCGGTCCTTGATAATTTCAGCGAATTGAAAATGTTTGCTCACGGTCTTAAAAAGAAGATAAAGATCGGCATAAGGATCGCCGCTGAAGAGGAACCCCGGTTTGAATTTTATACTTCCCGGCTGGGGATCGGGTATAAAGATATTGTTCCCTTTTACATGGAACAACTGCATAACCATCCCAAGTTCGAATTGACCATGCTCCATTTTTTTATTAATACGGGGATAAATGATAATGCTTACTACTGGAGCGAGCTGATCAAGTGTGTGAATATCTATGTGGAACTGAAAAAAATATGTCCTACCCTTACGGCATTGAATATAGGAGGTGGATTTCCGATAAAGAATTCGCTTAATTTTGATTATGATTATGATTACATGGCCGAAGAGATTGTTTCCCAGATAAAACAGAATTGTGAATCGAACGGGATCCCTGAACCCGATATTTTTACCGAATTCGGAACATTTACAGTGGGGGAAAGCGGGGCCGTTATCTATTCTATCCTGGATCAGAAAAAGCAGAATGACAGGGAAGCATGGAATATGATCGACAGTTCCTTCATGACCACACTTCCTGATTCCTGGGCCATTAACAAGCGGTTCATCATGCTGCCTGTCAACAACTGGTTCGACGAATATGAAAGGATCTTTCTGGGCGGCCTGACCTGCGACAGCGATGATTATTATAATTCGGAAATGCATGCCAATGCCATCTATATTCCCAAATTCCGCACCGGCCGTCCGCAATATATCGGGTTTTTCAATACCGGCGCTTACCAGGACTCGCTGGGAGGCTTCGGAGGCCTGCAGCATTGCCTGATCCCGCATCCCAAACATGTGGTTATTGACAAGGACGAAGTTACAGGCGAACTTTATACCAAGCTCTTCGCCAAGGAACAGAGCTATAAATCAATGTTGAAAATCTTAGGATACTGAAAATGGAAAATACCAAAAATGCAAGGGGACCCGTTTCCTCTTTTATTGAAAAATACTATCTCCACTTTAATTCCGCAACGGTGATCGATGCGGCCAAAGCCTATGAAGCGCACCTGCAGAAAGGCGCGAAAATGATGATCACCCTCGCCGGCGCCATGAGCACTGCAGAAATGGGTAAGCTCCTTGCCGAAATGATCCGCCAGGATAAGGTACAGATAATCACCTGCACGGGCGCAAACCTCGAAGAGGATGTCATGAACCTTGTGGCACATAATCATTATAAAAGAGTGCCTCATTATCGCGACCTGAGCCCGCAGGAAGAATGGGATCTCCTGCAGTCAGGGTTTAACCGCGTAACCGATACCTGTATTCCTGAAGACGAGGCTTTCCGGAGAATAGAACATCATATTCTAAGGCTCTGGGAGAAAGCTGCCAAAGAGGGTAAAAAATATTATCCTCATGAATATATG
>JBJKSY010000497.1:0-3599 GCA_046703645.1 Cyclobacteriaceae bacterium | reverse complement strand
AAGGAAGTGCTTGCCCATTCAGGATGGTGGGGAAATAAATTCGGATCCCAGGCCGGGCTTAAATATTTTAACGTGGCCGGCATAAATAACCTGGATGCGCAGGTTGAATTCAATACGGCAAGACCCTATACCTATACCCATGAGGATATCTATACGAACTATGCAAACTACCGGATGCCGCTGGCACATCCTTTCGGGGCCAATTTCCACGAATGGATCTTGCATGTACGGTATCAGCCGGTTCCGAGGATCACACTGAACCTGGAAGGGATCCATGCGATTTACGGGGAGGATAATGACAGTACCAACTGGGGGAAAAATGTCATGAAAAGCTATAATACAAGGCAAAAGGAATTCGGCAATCACATCGGCCAGGGATTCCTTACGCATTTCGATTACCTTGATTTCGTAATGACCTACCAGTATAAGTTTAATGTATTTGTTGATCTTGAAATTACCCTGCATAATGTTTCAAGCCAATACGCACCCCTGAGTATGAATACGACCTATGCCGGGGTAAATTTCCGCTGGAACATTCCCAGAAGAATATTTGATTTCTAGATTTTAAAGCTATATTTGATTTAGAAGATATTATTTTTCAAATTAGGCTGATATTACCATAAAATTAAAAGGCAACCAATGTCCCCGTTTCAAAACCTTAGTCGTTTTCAGAAAACCAAACTGATTTTTATCGGGATTTACTTCCTGTTCAACCTGGTGATATTGATTGTTTCGTTCCGGCTCAGCCTTGATAACATTCGCTTCCTTGTGGATGTTTCAAAACTCATCCCCTATGCAAAATATATTGCTTCGCTGGGAATGCTTCTTTTCTTCATTCTTCTCCTGCTTCAGTATATAGAGATCAAAGGAGTAAAAAAGGACCTGAAAAAACACATGGGGGAAGTACATGTGTTGAAATCGAAGATGTATGATATGGAGGAACAGCACAAGAAGTCAGCTCAGGAAACCGATAAGAATGAGCCTGAAAATAAATGAATATAAAGGACCTTATACTGGAACAGTTGGAGGAATCCAGGACTGTTCTTGATAATATAATAAACGATCCAGCTATGTTAACTAAAATCCAGGAGGCCGCTGAAACGATGGCCTCCGCAATCAGCAAAGGGAATAAAATTATTTCCTGCGGCAACGGCGGCTCGCTGTGCGATGCCATGCACTTTGCAGAAGAAATGACCGGAAGGTTCAGGAATGACCGGAAGGCGTTTCCTGCTATCGCCATATCGGATCCTTCCCATCTTACCTGTACTGCAAACGATATGGGCTTTTCTTCGGTTTTTTCACGGTATATTGAGGCAGTCGGGAAAAAAGGAGATGTCCTTCTTGCCATTTCCACAAGCGGTAACTCACAGAATATCGTTCAGGCTGTTCAGGCTGCAAAAACCGCAGGTATTTTTGTGATCGCCCTTTCCGGGAAGGACGGAGGACAGCTTGCAGGGGAAGCAGATATTGCACTTGTCGTTCCTCACCAGGGATATTCCGACAGGATACAGGAAATTCATATTAAAATTATCCACATACTTGTTTACCTCATCGAAAAAATTAATGAGTAGTCATGGTCGGCAAAATATATGGCAGTGCCGTATATGGAGTGGAAGCCAGGACTATAACCGTTGAGGCTAACATAACATCCGGCACTAAACACTTTATTGTAGGCTTACCCGACAACACGGTAAAGGAAAGCTGGTCCCGCGTGGAATCAGCCATTAAAACTTCAGCCTACGACATGCCCAGGACCAAGGTGATCATCAACCTTGCCCCTGCGGATCTCAAAAAGGAAGGCTCTGCTTATGATCTTCCCATCGCTATCAGTATGATTTCGGCCTCCGGGCAAATCAGTTCGGAAATCATTTCCGATTTTATTATCATGGGTGAATTGTCCCTTGACGGCAGGGTTCGCGCGATCAAAGGTGCATTACCGATAGCCATTGAAGCAAAACGCGGGAATTTCCGCGGACTGATCCTTCCGAAGGCAAACGCCCTGGAAGCCGCCATTGTCGAAGGGCTTGAAGTTATCGGCATCGAATCTTTGGATGAAACCCTGGAATTTCTCCAGGGAAAATTAACCGTGGAACCGGTTCATGTGGACCTGAATAATATTTTTTCATCCTATGCCGACAGGTATGATGTTGACTTTGCCGATGTTCAGGGCCAGGATAATATAAAACGTGCCCTGGAAATTGCCGCTGCAGGAGGGCATAATGCCATTATGATAGGTCCTCCCGGCGCCGGTAAAACCATGCTGGCCAAAAGGCTCCCGACGATCCTTCCGCCGCTTTCACTCGAGGAGGCGCTGGAGACGACCAAAATCCATTCGGTGGCGGGTAAGCTGGGAACGCAAACCAGCCTGATGACAACACGTCCCTTCAGGTCTCCCCATCATACGGTTTCAGATGTGGCCCTCGTGGGCGGTGGGGGAATTCCTCAGCCGGGAGAGATATCGCTCGCCCATAACGGAATTCTTTTCCTTGATGAATTGCCGGAATTTAAAAGATCGGTACTGGAAGTGATGAGGCAGCCACTCGAGGAAAGAAAAGTGGTGATATCAAGGGCAAAAATGGCCATCGAATACCCGTCCAATTTTATGCTTATTGCAAGCATGAATCCCTGCCCCTGCGGATTTTTCAATCACCCGGAAAAGCAATGCGTCTGCAATCCCGCCCAGATCCAGCGCTACCTGAACCGGATCAGCGGCCCCCTGCTCGACAGGATCGATCTTCAAGTGGAAGTGACGCCGGTGCCTTTCGACCAGATGATAGGGATCAGGAAAAATGAGACCAGCGCCGAGATAAGGGGAAGGGTGGTGAACGCCCGTAAAATTCAGATGAAGAGATTCGGGAAATTTCCCGGCATCCATTCCAATGCCATGATGACCTCACAAATGGTAAAGGAGATCTGTGACATCGATTCCACCGGGCAGGAATTGCTTAAGACGGCCATGGAAAAGCTGGGCCTGTCGGCCAGGGCGTATGACAGGATCTTAAAAGCGTCCAGGACGATCGCCGATCTTGCAGGAATGGAAAATATTTCTGCCGAACACCTGGCGGAGGCCATTCAATACCGGAGCCTCGACCGGGAAGGATGGTCGGCATAAGTATTTTATTAATTGCCGGTTTGATATCATTCAGGAGAAGTGATGGTCAGTTAAATCATAAGGCTTATGGGTGATATCTGTACACTTTTTCAGGTGATTATTTGGATCCTATGGAATTAAAAAATCGGAAATTACGTCAGGTATCATCGGGATAAAAGTGATAATAAAAATTGGCTAATGGTGCTGACCCCTTATTTTATCTTTATTGAGTTATTGGATTTCAATGGATTTAGGTTTAAAGAGGATAATCAAAATTGCCCATTGAGAAAAAAGGCGCTCCCTGCTATCCAGGGGCCACGCGATGAATCCAGGAGAGAGTCATGGGTTATAATATTATTTCTCCTGATATTAATTAGGTAGTACTTCAGTCGAATTTCTTATTTCAGAGAATAGGTCTAATTTTAGTTTTATTATTTTGTCCTTATCATTGATATACATCAAATACATTTCATCAATATTTTTTAAATTATCGCCAAATAATTTATGA
>JBJKSY010000496.1:0-1546 GCA_046703645.1 Cyclobacteriaceae bacterium | reverse complement strand
GGCAAATTCCAAAGCGGGACGCAACGTGCTGAAATTGATACACGGATGATCCCTAACGGGCTTCATATTCTGCTGATCGGCAATAAGAACGGATTCGTTATCCATCGTAAGATTATTGTACTCCATTGATAGACTGAGATATAGCAGAAACCGGAGGGATATCATATGCAAGCCTTTCCTTGGGCATTTAAAAAAAAAGGCCGATATGTAGTTGATCGGCCTTTAAATTCCATCAATTGAGATTAACAAAATTCATCAATTACCTCGGCAAGGTGATCGCCTATCATCTGGGCCGTACGACCCTCTATATGATGTCTTTCGATAAAATGAACAAGTTCACCGTCTTTGAACAATGCAATTGACGGGGATGAGGGAGGGTAGGGTAAGGTATATTCCCTTGCCTTGCTGGTGGCTTCCATATCCACACCTGCGAAAACAGTAACTAACTGGTCAGGGCGTTTGGCTGTTCTTGAAAATGCATATTTAATCCCTGGTCTTGCAGAACCTGCTGCACATCCGCAAACAGAATTGATCACCAGTAACGATGTTCCTTTATGATCTTTTAAGTGTTCATCAACCTGATGCGGCGTGCGTAGTTCTTCAAAACCTATTTCTGTTAAATCTGCCCTCATGGGGGCTACTAATTCTTCTGGATACATGGCTTTTATAGTTTGGTTTACATAAATCCTAATTCAAGTTTGGCTATGTCCGACATCATTTCCTGGGAATAAGGCGGATCAAAGGTGACCTCCACCGTCACATCATTGACACCCTCTATTCCCTTGATTTTTGCTTCTACCTCAGTGGGTATCGATTCCGCCGACGGACATGCCGGAGAAGTCAATGTCATTAAAATGAATACATTGTTAATGGGATATATTTTGATTTCATAAATCAGGCCCAGTTCATAGATGTCCACAGGAATCTCGGGATCATAAACTGTTTTTAATGCCAGAATTATTTTATCATTAAGCTCATTATGATTTGATTCATCCGCCATCTTGCTTTTTATTTCGTTAAACTGCCGGATTTGGCTTTATACGCCAATCCATACAATTTAATCTGCTTTATCATTGATAATAGTCCATTGGATCGCTGGGAGCCAATTATATGGTTCATGCCGATCCTTTCAAGGAAATACAGGTCTGTATTCAGGATTTCATCGGGCTTTCTTCCGGACAAGATCCTTAACAACAGGCTGATAAGTCCTTTGGTGATTTCAGTATTACTGTCAGCTCGAAAATGAACGACATTATCACTGAACTCGGCTGTCAGCCAAACCTTTGATTGGCACCCCCGGATCAGGTTTTCTTCGGTCTTAAACTTTTCATCCAGGGGCGCAAGTTTCTTGCCGAGTTCCATTATATAAAATATCGTACTTTCCCGGTCATTGCCCAATACCGAAAATTCCTGAATTATTTCATCTTGAACCTTATTTACCGTTAATTCATTCATTTCAGGAAATGTTTTTAAATATCTTGTGCAAAACCTCAAAAAAGCATTTCACTTCAGATTGAGTATTATAAAATGAAAACGCAAGCCGGGT
>JBJKSY010000495.1:0-7082 GCA_046703645.1 Cyclobacteriaceae bacterium | reverse complement strand
ACCTTAAAAGAGATATTCTTTTGCCGAATTTTCCGATCCCTGAGGGATTCAAAACTGCAGACGAATACCTCGGGCATCTCGCTTTTGAAGGAGCCAAAAGGCGCTATAAGGTCCTGACCCCGGAAATAGAGACAAGGATCAACTATGAACTGGACATTATCCGTAAAATGGGATTTGCCGGGTATTTCCTGATTGTACAGGATATGATCAATGCCGGCAGGAACCTTGGAGTAATGATCGGGCCGGGCAGGGGCTCGGCCGCCGGTTCCGTTGTCGCCTATTCCGTAGGAATTACTAACATCGACCCCATAAAATACAGCCTTCTTTTTGAACGGTTCCTTAACCCGGAACGTGTGTCGATGCCTGATATCGATACCGATTTTGATGATGAAGGAAGGCAGAAGGTTATTGACTATGTAGTTGACAAATATGGAAGAAACCAGGTAGCACAGATCATAACCTATGGTACCATGGCAGCAAAAATGGCCATAAGGGATACGGCAAGGGTAATGGACCTTCCCCTTTCGGATGCCAACTACCTGGCCAAGCTGGTTCCGGAACGTCCCGGCGTAACTCTTGCTGAAGCCCTGAAGGAAGTGCCGGAACTGGCTGACCTGAGGAATGGCAAGGACCTTAAAGCAGAGGTCATAAAACTGGCGGAGAAACTGGAAGGCTCGGTCCGGAATTCCGGGATCCATGCTGCAGGTGTAATAATTGCCCCTGACGATATTACAAATTACATCCCCGTTGCAACATCCAAAGATTCAGACCTGCTGATAACACAGTATGACGGCAAGGTGATCGAAGATGCAGGGATGCTGAAGATGGATTTCCTGGGCTTAAAAACCCTTTCTATCATAAAGGATGCCTTGAAGCTTATCAATAAAAACAGGAAGGAACCTATCGATCCGGAAGACATACCTCTTGACGATCCTGCAACATTCGAATTATACCAGCGGGCAGATACAATAGGAACTTTTCAGTTCGAATCCAATGGAATGCGCAAGTATCTCCAGGACCTTAAACCGGGTACGCTGGAAGACCTGATCGCCATGAATGCCCTGTTCCGGCCCGGGCCGATGGATTTTATTCCCAATTTCATAAACAGGAAGCAGGGACGGGAAAAAGTGGAATACCCGCATCCCCTGCTTGAACCCGTGCTGAAGAATACTTACGGGATCATGGTTTACCAGGAACAGATTATGCAGGTGGCCCAGGTCATCGCCGGATTTTCCCTTGGCAAAGCCGATATCCTTCGCAGGGCCATGGGGAAGAAGAAACTTGATGTGATGCGCGGCATGCAGGAAGAATTCGTCAAGGGAGCCAGTAAATTACATGATATTCCTGAAGATAAGGCCAAGGAGATATTTGGTGTAATGGAAAAATTTGCCGAATACGGATTCAACAGGTCCCATTCGGCTGCTTATTCCCTGGTTGCCTATCAGACGGCCTACCTCAAGACGCACTATCCTGCTGAATATATGGCTTCGGTTCTTTCCCATAATCAGAATAATATTGACAAGATCACCCAGTTCATGGAGGAATCGAGGAGAATGGGCCTGAAGGTGAACGGACCCGATATCAATGAAAGTGAGAATAACTTCACGGTAAATAAAAAAGGCGAAATACTCTTCGGACTGGCAGCCATAAAGGGTACCGGTGAAGCGGCGGTGGAAGCCATAATTTCTGAAAGGAATGAAAATGGAAGGTACAGGGATCTTTTTGACTTTTCCTGCCGGGTGAACCTGCGGGCGGTCAATAAAAAGACATTTGAAAGCCTTGCCATGTCCGGCGCCTTCGACGGGTTTGAAAATTATCATCGCCGCCAGTATCTTTTCGATGGCGATGAAACGGGCACTTCTCTGATAGAAAAAGCCATAAGGTATGGTAATAAAATGCAGCATGAGAAGGATGCAGCCCAGCAATCCCTTTTCGGATCCGGGAAATCCGCTGAAATTCCCCTGCCCAAGGTGGAAAATTGTGAACCCTATTCTGAAATTGAAAAACTCAAAATGGAAAAGGAAGTCGTAGGATTTTATATTACAGGTCACCCGCTCGACCAGTTCCGGTTTGAGATAAAGAATTTCTGTAACGCTACCATCGGGCAGTTGAAGAATATGGAAAGCCTCCTGGGAAGAAGTGAGATCAGCATGGCAGGCATAATCGTAAATTTTTCTCACCGCACAACAAAATCGGGAAAACCTTATGGTACCCTGACTGTCGAAGATTATGAGGATACTCATACCTTTTACCTTTTCTCGGATGATTACCTGAAATTCAAGAAATTTTTTGAAACAGGATGGTTCATATTTATTAAAGGTAAGGTAGAAATTCAGACCTGGAGAAATAATGAACCGGATTTCCGGATCTCAAATATTGATTTGCTTACCGAAATTCGCGATAAATACTGCGACGGGATTAAAATTCATCTACCCGCCGGAAATGTAAATGAGGCCCTGGTTGACCAGTTGACAGCCCTTGCTGAAAGCAATAAAGGTCAATGTTCGCTCATTATCAACCTGGTTGATGAATCAGAAAAATTGAACGTCGATCTTTTCAGCAGGAAATTAAAGGTCTCCTCTTCGGACGAACTTATCCGGCACATGGAAGAAATTCCCGGGGCCGAAGTCGAATTGTTGATCCGTCATTAAAATACGTGATTATACTTAACGGAACCTTAACGATGGGCATTACCGGCCGGGCAGAAATATTTTACTAAATTTGATGTCCGGTTAAAACCTTTTGCGGGAAATATCAGTATATATAAAAATATAAATTCTAAATTATGTCAAAACCAATCGAAATCACAGATAATAATTACGAAGAAATAATCAACTCCGGCAAACCGGTTATGGTCGACTTCTGGGCCGAATGGTGCGGCCCCTGCCGGATCATAGGGCCTGTTGTGGAAGAAATGGCCAATGACTATGACGGGAAAGTGGTAATCGGCAAAGTCGATGTGGACAACAACCCTTCCATAACTGCCAAATTCGGGGTCAGGAGCATCCCGACATTACTGATTTTCAAGGATGGCCAGGTAGTAGACAAGCAGATTGGGGCTGTTCCTAAAAGCATACTTTCGAAAAAGCTGGAAGCACAATTAGTATAAAAAAAATCCGGGAAATCCCGGATTTTTTTTAACGGAATGTAAATCCCAATCCCGTATTCAATACATTATATTTCCCCAGGGTATAATCGGCATTAAGGTAAAATACCGCGAACTGGAGTCTCAACCCTAATGTTGCTTTCATTCCTCCTGATTTAATTGATAAGGCTACCGGATTAGTCAGCTCGACAGGCTGTCCGTTATTATAGCTATAGCCGGGAGGTGGTGAAGGGGGGGTAAAAGGCACAATATAAGTTCCGTCTATATTGAATTTTGAAGAACCATTATTGTAACCTACTGCAGCAAGCAGGGTCAGAACTGAAATTTTTTTGGAAACAATGGCTTCAATATCGAGTGCATTCAGCGTAGAGGATATGTTCTGGTTTTGCCCGTCAAACCCCGTGTCTGAAGGCTTGGTCGGGTAATTGAATTTAAGTTTGGTAAATCCACCGAACAGGGAAATATCAATCGGAAGCTTATTCACCACCGGTATCCACTGGGTCAGATCGTGCATGATCCCGATTCCCCAGAAACTGTAATCGACCTGATTCGAAACGTCAGGAATATACCGGATCTTAAGGTCGGTGTTCTTAATAAGACCGATCCCCAGTTGCAGCATGGGTGCCGGAACAGCCGAAAAACCGATTTGATTCTTAAGCCCGATGCCGTTGGGAGTGTTCAGGTTGGCAAGCACCACATCGCCGTAATTCGGATCATGATCCACTACCTGAACCTGCGGGGTCGATTCATTGGGTCCGAGAACGGTCGGCGTATTTGCTTCCGTTCCCGAAGCAAGTTGAAAATTATTATAATCGGAATTATTGAATTTAAAATAATAATCAGAGGAAGGAACGAAAGCCATGTTTACAGACAATGAGATATCCAGGCCCAGTGGTTTATGGGTTTTGGCAGTTGTATACCATCCTGAATTCAAATCAAATTCAAATCCTTTGAATACCGGTCCCAGGTACCCGTTCAGAAAGGTAGAAGCGTCTTTTGGAGTGTTATATAAAAGATCAAAAAAACTACCGGAACTATTTTGCGCAACCGCCTGGAAACTGATCAAAAAAATCAGTACCAATATTTTCAATGGATTATATAATGATTTCATCGCAAATATGGGTTAGGTTTCAATCAAATATAAATATATAAAAAATCAAATTAAAACTTAGAATGTTATTATTTTTATGATGAAAAAATTGTAATTGATTATTTTATGTCACTCGTAGGAAGGAAAGCGCCATTATTTAAAGCTCCGGCAGTCATAAATGCTGAAGAGATCGTCGAAAATTTTTCATTGGAACAATTTCTGGGGAAAAATGAAGTCGTTTTATTCTTTTATCCCCGTGATTTCACGTTTATCTGCCCCACAGAGATTATTGCTTTCCAGCAAAAATTACCAGAATTTAAGAAAAGGGGAGTGGAAATAGTCGGCGTTTCTACTGATACGGAGGAAACCCACCTGGCCTGGTTAATGACACCGCAGGACCGTGGAGGGATCGAAGGGGTAACTTACCCCCTGGTGGCAGATGTTTCAAAGACCATATCCATGGCGTATGGTGTACTCGGTGGAGAATATCTGATGAATTCAATGAATCAATGGGAATTCAGGGGAACGCCGGTCGCACTGCGCGGAACATTCCTTATCGACAGGGAAGGCATTGTCAGACATGAATACATTAACGATTATTCGGTAGGACGCAATATTGAAGATACTTTCCGCATGGTAAATGCCTGGCAGCATTTTGTAAAATCGGGTGAACTGTGTACAGCAGACTGGGCGGAGGAAGAATAAAGCCCTGTATAAAATCTATCTCTTCTCAATATTCCCGTTGTCTTTGACGGAAATTTCCGAAATTGAAAAAACAAACCTAATTTTAATTTTACCGGATACGGAAAGGATATTTATTTTCGGCACGGGAATTAAAATTAGGGAATTGACCATTCCTTTATGGTAAGGTTCTTTTATAATATTTCCATTCACCTGTTGAATACGCTTCTTGCTCTCGCGGCAATTTTCGATCCAAGGGCAAGGAAGCTGTATCGCGGAAGAAAAGGATGGTATTCAAAGCTGAAGAAAGCGGTGGAAATGAACGGGGAAGGAATGATCTGGTTTCATTGCGCCTCCCTGGGCGAATTTGAACAGGGGAGACCGGTGATCGAAAAGCTGAAAGAGCTCAGGCCCGCCTCAAGGATCCTGTTAACTTTTTATTCTCCCTCAGGATACGAAATCAGGAAAAATTATGAACCTGCCGATGCTGTAATTTATCTTCCTTCCGACACCAGGTCCAACGCCAGGAGATTTATTACTACCGCCAGGCCTTCCCTGGCAATTTTTGTCAAGTATGAATTCTGGTATAATTTCATTGAATCCTGCCGGTCCCGGAATATTCCTTTATTATCGATCTCATCCATCTTCAGAACGGATCAGGTATTTTTTAAACCCTGGGGTGAATTCTTCCGGAATATGCTGAAAGATTTTTCTGCATTCTTTGTTCAGGATGAAGCAAGCGGCGAACTTCTGAAAACAATTGGAATTTCAAATGTTACAGTTTCGGGCGATACCCGGTTCGACCGTGTCAATGATATCTGTTCTCACCCGAAGGAAATTGAACTTGCATCACAGTTCAGCAATGGCTCTGATATCATGGTCATGGGAAGTACCTGGCCTTCAGATATGAAATTGCTTTCGGAATTCATTAATGAAAGCGATCCGTCCCTTAAATTCATGATCGCACCGCATAATATCCACGAAAGCAAATTACTGGAACTGGAGAGATCCCTTACAGTTTCGACAGTCAGATTTTCGGCATCCGATTTATCCGGTGACCCGCGGGTTTTAATAATCGACAATGTAGGAATGCTTTATTCACTTTACCGTTATGCCCGGATAGCCTACGTCGGAGGTGCCTTTAAAGGTGGATTGCATAATATTCTTGAACCGGCAGCCTATTCCATTCCTGTTATTTTCGGGAACCATCCTTCCAATAAAAAGTTCCGTGAGACCGATGGCCTCGCATCGGCCGGGGGAGGCTTTGCCGTTTCGAATCTCGAGGAGTTGAAGACCCTTGTCTTACGGCTGATGAAGGAGAAGGAAGCTTATGAAAAAGCTGCAATGTCTGCAGGAAATTATATCAGGATGAATACCGGGGCAACCGGCAAAATTGTTGATCATATTCTATCCCTGATAAAAAAGTGATCATGGAAGGCCTTGTATTAAAATCAACAGGTTCCTGGTACGAGGTGCGGACCCGGTCGGGTGAATCCCTGAAGTGCAGGCTTCGCGGTAAAATAAAAATGAAGGGATTGAAAACCACCAATCCGGTTGCCGTAGGGGACCATGTGATCTTTGAACCCGAGGGTGCCGGGGAAGGAATCATTACGGAAATAAGCCCCAGGACAAATTACATTATCAGGAAATCGGCTAAGCATGAGGCCATCGGTCATATTCTTGCGGCAAATATTGACCTGGCAGTGCTCGTGGTTACCTTTTCCCTGCCCAGGACATCGCTTGGATTTATTGACCGTTATCTCGTAAACTGTGAATCATTCAGGATCCCCGCCAAAATAATATTTAATAAATCGGACTTGCTCGATGATGAAATGCTGGAATATTATAAAGAAATTTCTGCCTTGTATAATAACTTGGGCTATGAGTCTAGGCTTATTTCTGCCATACGTGACCCTGACCTGAATGTCCTTCTCGAATGGCTTGATGGGAAAATAAGCCTCCTTTCAGGCCATTCCGGGGTGGGTAAATCCACGCTGCTGAATCGACTCGACCCCGGCCTGCAGCTTTCCACCCGTGAAGTCTCTTCCTTTGCCAATAAGGGGACCCATGCAACAACTTTTGCTTCCATGTACGAGATTCGGGATAATACTTTTGTGATCGATACGCCGGGTATCAGGGAATTGGGAATGATCGATATGGAAGATTGGGAGATCAGCCATTATTTTCCTGAAATGCGTAAACAGC
>JBJKSY010000494.1:0-6507 GCA_046703645.1 Cyclobacteriaceae bacterium | reverse complement strand
ACTCCAATAAAACTTTATGATTATCGAAATTCAATACGAGAGCATTTTCAAGATATGTGAATGCGTTCTTATATTTTCCGGCCGCGATAAAATATGCTGTGGCCCTGTAATATAAATCGGAATCCCGTGGAAGTTCATCGATGCCCTTGAGAATAATTTCAATGGCCCTCTCGAAATCCCCCTGTTCATAAAATATCTGCGACCATTTCAACCAGATCTCCTTATTTTCAGGTTCAAGCATGCAGGCTTCCTCCCAGGCATCCACACTGGAAACAATATTGCCAAGTTTATATTCAGTCTCAGCCACCGATATCCAGTATTTGCTGTTTTCAGGATCCATTTTCAGGGCTTTGTTGAGAAAATGAATGGCTTCGTACCATTTATCCTGGTGGTTCAGGCAAATACCCACCCCATACCAGGCGTCATCGTAAAGATTATCGAGCTTGATGGATTTCTGATAATAGCGAATCGCTTTGTCAAATTTTTCAAGGTGTTCATATGCACTCCCGATATAGCAATAGGTTTCGGCGCTCGGTCCCTCAATGTCGAGCGTCTTCTTGTATGCATTAAGAGCCTTATCATACTGCAAAATGTTCATGTAGGAATTGCCCAGGTTGAACCAGGCGGAAGAGAAATTTTCATCGATGGTGATGGCATAATCATATGCGCTGATTGCCTCCTCAAAATTCCCCAGTTTATTATAAACTATACCCATATTATACCAGGCATACTGGGAATAAGGATCTTTATCGATGAATTTTTTATAATATTCAATACTGTCTTTCAGCTCTCCCGTTGTATCCAGGCAAAAGGCAAGTTCATACAGGGCATTTTCATTATTCAGGTTTATTTCAAGAGCATTCTTGTAGTTTTCAATTGCCTGATGAAATTTATCCATTGCCTGGTAAGCCATTCCGATATGATAATAAACCTCATCAAGGGCTTCCGCAAACGGGATGGCGTTTTCATAAGTTTTGATTGCTTCCCTGTAATTCTCCATTTGTGAAAAAATATTCCCTTTCAGCATGAGAATTTCCACATCGTTAGGCTGAATGGTAGCCGCCTCATCCAGGATTTTTACAGCCCGGGAATATTTTCCGAGATTTGAAAGGATCTGGGCTTTCAATACCTTCATTTCGACGGAATAGGGATAGCGCTTTATGGCAATGTCGCAAACCCTGAGACCTTTTTCATTTTTATTATGTTCCAGGTAATATTCCGTGATTTGTTCAAAGGACTCCAGGGGGAAATATTCCAGTGAATCATTTTTCAACTGATTTTCAAATTCCTTAACCAGTGTTTTCCGGGCCAATTCCCTATTGGATTTTTCTTCCATCGATATCCCCCGTAACCTCGTGTTAATTCAACAATATTACCAATTTTATCAGAAAATTTACCAGGCATTATACCTGCCCGGTAATTGCAAATATGGTCAATTTTGCATTAAAAAGAACTTCCGGTATGCGAAGATTAGGAGGGTCTGAAAATCCTCATTTTTTGAGTTTAAACCATGGTTTTTTCTTCTTTTCAGCGTAGTACCCGTAACCATATCCATATCCTGAACCATAATGCGATCGCCGGGATATTTTTATCGCATTCAGGACAAAAGCAAGGTTCGAAAATCCATGAATATGGTTCAGTTTCTCGAAGCCTTCCAGGAACTTGCGGTTGGAAACTCCTTCCCGGAGAATAAACAATTGAACGTCCGATTTTTTCATTACCAATACGCCATCCGTCACCAGTCCGACCGGCGGAGTATCCAGGATGACCATATCATATTGAGAGGAAAGATAATTGAGAAGATAATCAAACTCTTCTGACAGGATTAATTCGGAAGGATTCGGGGGGACTGGGCCTGCTACCAGAATATCACAATTCATAACCCCGGAGGGAATGATACAATTTTCAATTTTATCCTGTCCGCTCAATACCGTACTTACACCGTGCGTGTTATCCGTATTGAATATGGAGTGTATCTTCGGTTTCCTCATATCCAGATCAACCAAAATCACCTTTTTCTGAGACAATGCAAGTACCGCCGCAATATTAATGGCAATAAAAGTTTTTCCTTCGCCGCTGACGGTGGAAGAAAGGGAAATTATCAGGTTTTTATTTTTGGTTTTAAGAAACTGCAGGTTGGTCCTCAGGGCCCTGAAAGCCTCGCTGATTGCACTCCGGCTGTTCTTGTCTATGATTAGTTTTGATTCCTTTAATTTTTCCATAGTGTAAAAAGGAATACTTCCCAGGATCGGCAGGGTTGTCAGCCTCTCCATTTCTTCCTGGCTGTTGATCTTGTTATTGATCAGATAAAGGAACCCTACAAGGAAAAAGGAAAAAATAAACCATGCGACCAGAGAGATCCCATAAACCATCCAGCGGTCCGGAGACAAGGGTTTTTGCGGCAGGTAAGCCGGAGAAAGTATTTTAAAATCCGTAACCGTACCTGCCAGGGCGAGCTGGAACTCCGCTTTTTTTTGCATCAGCGACAGGTAGAAATCCTCATATAATTTATAATACCGCTGGATCTTGCCGTATTCAGTATTCTTGGAAGGTATGGAAAGAAATTTATTTTCATAATAATTGTGCTGATCATGCAGGTAGGTTTGCTGGTCCCTGAGATTTGATATGTATTCATCAAGGGATTTTTTCAGATTTCCTGTAAGAAAATCAGATTCCCCTTCCAGCTTTTGATAAGCCTGTGTATTCGGATTATATGACTGGGCCAGGATATATTTTTTCTGTTTCAGGTCATTGATCTCTTTTATCTCCTGCTGAAGCGATCCCGGAAGCAGTTGCTGGTCCTCCAGGGTAATTGCAACTGCCTTCCCGCTTTCCAGGGAATCCCGGATCTCATTCAGCCGGGTCAACTTCCGTCGTAAATAATACTGGTCGGAGTCGATGGAGTTCAGCAACCCGATACTTTTATTCAGGGTATTGTCAAGATCGGTTGTTTTGTTCTGTATAGTAAAATTCTCGAAATAATCCTCAAATTCATTAAGCTTGCTTTCGGTGGTCTTTAATTGTTCGTCTATAAATTCGATCTTCTGGTTATTGGCCTTGCTCTTTTCTGCCTTTGTATAGTTCAGATAAATGGTATCAATGGCATTTACCAGGTCCCTGGCCTTAAACTGATTATTATCTTTAAAGGAAATCTCAATTGTATTGGCGTTGAGGTTGATTGGCTGAACATTCAGATTATTTCCAAGGTAATTTTCAAGAGCCTGTTCGCTGTTGATGAGAAAAAATAATTTCACGTCTTCATAGCCGGGATGATAAAAGGCAGTGGTTGTAAGCCGGAACCGGAGGAAATCATTATCTACAGTTTCGCCGAAATTATATTTGCCGGAAACCGATCGTCCCCCCACCGTGAAATTGATACGGTAGGTTTTTGCGTTGATAATTTCCACGTAGATCGGAACATCATAAATTGCCGCATTTTTTATCTGATACTGAACGTCAAACGGAGCGCTCTTATATCGCTCATCGACAAGTACCTGACCAATGGTATAGACGGTAACGCCGAGATTCAGTTCCTTAATGATTTTGCTGAAAAACAACCGGGATTTCAATAATTCAATTTCGCTGGAAATTGTTTTGACATTCTGATCCTCATCCTGGGGGATAAGTCCCAACACCGAAACCTCATTTTTTATATCCAGCTTGAGGACTGAACTGGATTCATATACAGGTTTGGTATAACGAAGGTAGATATAGGAAATAACCAGGGCCCCGATCAACAGGATTGAGAGCCATGGAAGGAGCTTTAAAAAAGTATTGATTAATTTGTCAATATCCAGACTGACAATTTTCTCTTCCGCCTCGGGAATATATTTAGATTCATTTTCCGACATGGAAACTTATAGTCTTTTAATCAATACATATAAAGTTGCCAGGCTGATGATCAGGCTGAAAAAGGGGGCATAATCGGAAAAGGATTCTTTGATGATCTTATGCACCGGTTCCACATAAACAATATCACCGGAATATACTTTCAGATCAGCTTTTTTCAGGCCTTCCATGGTGGTCAGATCAATGACCTGTACCTGCGGGTTTTTGAGATCCCCGCGGATCAGCCGTATATTGTAGGCCTTTGCATCAGGAGGTATTCCGCCTGCCAGCGCAAGCACCTCGAGCAGATTCATATTTTCATTATTCAGGGGAATTACCTTACCTCCCGTCGCCCCGAGAACGATCACCCTTTTATTTGTATAGGAAAGGATAACATAAGGCTGCTTGTAGAATTTACTGAAAAGCTGCTGCAGCACCTCCTCGGCTTCTTCCAGGGTATAGCCGGCCAGATGTACACTGCCTACCATCGGTAACTTAACATTGCCGTCGGATTCCACAAGATATTCCTTTTCCTCCGTACCGGTTTGTGCAGAAACATTCTGCGATTCCAGTACATTATCAGGATCAATGATCTTTTCACCTTCGTTGGTGTAAACCTTTAATGTCAATTTATCATTGACCTGTATCTTATAATTATTTTCTGCAATTTCTTTCTGGTAATTAAGGCTTGACCTGAAGGTGCTTGAATCGGTCTTAAACAAAACATCTGCATGATAAGAACGGCATGATGACAATAATGCCAGGTATAACAGGGTGCAAAAAAAAGATGTCCTGGCCATATCAGAGTGGTTTATCAGCCGGATTCGTACCGGTAAATTTATCATTATAGTTCCTAAAATCCGGCAGGAGGGTATCTTTTTCAGATACAATGGGATCGGAAATGCCCCAATCGATTGCAAGGTCTTTGTCATTCCACCTGATGCCGCCCTCTGATTCTTTCTGATAAGATTCCGTGCACTTGTATAAAAGTATGATATCCGTAAGAGCCAGGAATCCATGGGCAAATCCCGGAGGAATGAAAAACATATTATTGATTGCCTCGTCGAGAATACACCTGATGTGTTTGCCAAATGTCGGTGATCCGGGCCTGATATCGACAGCAACATCAAGGGCTTTACCGGTAATAACCCTTACCAGTTTTCCCTGTTCATGGGGAGCTGATTGATAGTGCAGGCCCCTGAGTACATTTTTTCTTGAAAACGATTGATTATCCTGTACAAAATCGAGCTGAATTCCTTCCCTGAGGAGTCTGTCCCTGTTAAATGTTTCCAGGAAAAAACCGCGTTCATCTCTGAAAATATCAGGAATGAGTTCAAATAACCCATCAATTTCAAAATACTTGATTTCCATGTCTTTCCTTCAATATGCTAATTAAGACAAGGAAATCAATTGAATCAAATTTTCACCTTATAAATTGGAGATCTCCCGGAGGTACTTGTCGATTACCACCTTTTCATTGAAGAGAATTTCCATCCTTTTTCTTCCCTGCCTGCCCATGGCTTCCCTTTCATCGTAATGGAGGTTGTGCATCATCTCCATTTTGGTAGCCAGGTCATCGGGATCCTTGATCCGGCATAAAAGTCCGTTCACATTGTCGACGACCACATTATTGCAGCCTGCAACATCCGTGGTAATTACCGGGCGGCCCATACTGGAAGCCTCAAGCAGGGTGCGGGGTGTTCCCTCGCGGTAGGAAGGGAGAACTACACAATCCGCATTTTTTATATACGCCCGGACATCTTCGGTACGGCCCAGGTATTCAACGGTACCTGAATCAATCCATGACCGGATGATCTTTTCGGGAATGCCGCTTTTATGCTTTTCATCAATAGCCCCGAGAAGCTGATATTTTGCCTTAATGCCTTTCTCTTTTAATTTCCGTATGGCCTCGATGAATTCAAAAATTCCTTTGTCATGAATCAGGCGTGAAATAAGAAGAAAAGTAAATTCCTTATTCCTGGGAAGAGATTCAAAAACGAATTTCTCAAGATCAATCCCTGACCCGGGAACTATGTCTGCCTTTGATGGCTGAATCAGGTTTTCATGAACAAAAAGATTCCGGTCCTCATCATTCTGGAATAAAACTTTACTGGGATACTGAAAAGATAACCGGTACATGAGTTTGGCTATTTTATAGACCAGCCCTTTCTTTAAAAAGACTGTTCCCAGGCCGCAAACATTATTTATAACCGGTATTTTAAGCAGATATGCTGCAAACGATCCGTAAATATTGGGTTTAATGGTAAAATGAAGGATAACATCCGGCCTTATTCGCTTGTAAATCCTGTACAGCTCAAATGTCAACGCAAGGTCCTTGAATGGATTGGCCCCCCTGCTATCCATGGTCACTTTTTCATACCTGCAGCCTTTCTCCAGAAGATGTTTTGTATATTCATCTTCAGGGGCTACAGCATATACCTCATGCCCTGCATTTTGAAGCGAATCGATTAATCCACTCCTGAAATTATAGATGTTCCACGATGTATTTAGAACAACTGCGATTTTCATTGGTGCGAAATTACGAATTAATATTAAAAAGCTAATATTTGGCTGGAAACCCTAAAATAATAGCCCTGTTAACAAACCCGGTGCGAATTTATATTGTTTTTAGATATTTTTGTAATTAATCGGGAAATAGATAAAAAAGTAACCTGAGAA
>JBJKSY010000493.1:0-1728 GCA_046703645.1 Cyclobacteriaceae bacterium | reverse complement strand
TTCTTTAAATTAACACATCCAAACATGGCGAGGTAGCTCAGCCGGTTAGAGCGTAGGATTCATAACCCTAAGGTCACGGGTTCAACTCCCGTCCTCGCTACAGAATTATTTGATGATTTTTTGATTTTTTGATTTATTGATTTATTGATTTAGCGATTTTGTGAATTAAGTGATGGGCTGAAGTAAAGGAAATTCTTAATTGTCGCCTTCCTGATAATTAATCTCATCAGGTGTTATAATATCCTCTGTCATACGAACAACCTGCCGGTTTAATTCTTCAAGCTTGGATGCATGCTTCTGGATCTCAGAAATTATATAATCACGGTCACGGTCCGCTTCCTTATAATTGGCCAGCAGATTAATCAATCCCATCAAAGTAGAAATCGGGGACAGAACCTTATGAGACTGTGTCCATGCAATCTGCCTGAGCATTTTATTTTGTGATCCGATATCCAGTAATGCCTTTTTGGTAATATGAATATCCTGTATGCTGCCATAAAGCCTGATACATTGTTCATCCACTATTTCCGCCTTACCGATTATCCGTACCCATTTTTCATTCCCCAGGTTGGTGATGATCATAGCTTCAAGATCCCATGGGATGCCTTTATTTATTCCTGCTTCAAAAGCCCGGTAAATTATATCACGGTTATAACCCTCCTTAAAAAAAGATAGCGCATTATCGGGATTCGGATAAAAATCCGGCCCGACTTCATGTATTTCCCTTGTTACATCCGACCAAGTAATTTCATTCTGCCTTACATTTAACTCCCATCTCCCGATTCTTGCAAGCCTGTAAGCATCATGAAGAAGCATTCGGGTTTTCGTCTGATCAGAAATATCGTAAGCAAAACCGATAAGAATGTTGCCTGATCTTTCACTTTGATCGGGTACTCCGCGGTTAAATATGGTTTTAATATTTCCTGACCGGGTTATTATCCGGAATTCCGATTCCGATTTCTTCCCGGTTTTAATAATACGATCAATAATATTGAATAGGGAAAGTCGGTCATCCGGATGTACCATTTTCATGAATAAATCAAAATCCGGTTTGCTTTCCGCTGATTCGAGTTCTAAAATATTGTAAATGCCTTCTGACCATTCAGTTTCCCAGGTTGTTGTATTAGTTTTCCAGATACCGATATTGGCAAGCCTTTCAACCTCCTTCATCCTCGCTTCTTCTGAAAGAACTCTCTCGAAATATGCCTGTTTTTCTTGTTCGGCCTTTGATCTTTTTATGGCATTTAAGATCGCTTCGGGCAGGTGCGTAAGCCGGTCTTTCAGTATATAATCGTCAGCGCCCCTGTGCATGGAATCAACGGCAAATTCTTCCGATACGGTTCCCGTGACCAGGATAAAAGGAATTCTTTTCTGACGTTTTTTTCGATAATTTCTTACAATTTCCAAAGCGTCAATTGAATTAAACATCGGCATTAAATGATCGCATAGAATTACATCCGGTTTGAAAATCTCCAATAATTCTTCGAAATCTTCTCGGTTATCGGCCGAACTGAATTCGGTCGGGATAGCTGATTTTTTCAATTCCCGCTCAATAAGAAATATATCGTCATTTGAATCATCAAGTATTATAATTCTAATTATATCAGTTTTTGTTGTTTCAGCCATTGCATTCGGTGTTATCAATTGGATGCGAAACTGATGATGATTTAGTTGAGGTATCTGCACTCTCTTAATGTCATATTTTCATCACTTAAAAAATTCTATTTT
>JBJKSY010000492.1:0-1572 GCA_046703645.1 Cyclobacteriaceae bacterium | reverse complement strand
ATTTATTCATACGGCCCGGATTATTCCAGGCGGCAATACTTAATAAAACATTAACAGCAATCAGAATAACGGTAAGAGACATAATCTGTTATTTTTGCCGATCGACCAGTGATTCCACATAATTTCTGAGTTCAATTTTGGGTTCTTCCGGTAAATCGAGTTTATCAAAGCTTTCGAATCCTTTATTAAAATAATACTGGATCATGGTTTTGGTCTTTCCCTGTATATTCAATTCATTATAAATTGAAATTACGGCATCTACTTTTTCCACCGGATTGAATTCAGTCAACCCCAGCCAGTATTTAAGTTTTCTTTGGGCTTCTTCCCCGGCTGTTTCCAGCGCTTTTATCAGCAGGTACGTTTTCTTGTTTGAAATTATGTCACCTCCCAGTTGTTTGCCGAAACCCGGGGTTCCTGGAAATGCATCCAGTAAATCATCTTTTAGCTGGAAGCCAATCCCCGTATTGATCCCGAAATCTTTCATTAAACCGGCCTGTTCGGGGGTGGCTCCTCCCAAAATAGATCCTAATTCCATGCTTAATCCGATCAGGACCGCAGTTTTCAGTTTAATCATCTCGAGGTATTCCTGTTCACTTACTTCATCCCGGGTTTCAAAATCCATATCAAGCTGTTGTCCCTCACAGACCTGGGCAGCACAATCATTGAATTTACCGATGATCCCGGTTACCTGGTTTTGCTGTACGCCCAGGAAAAAATCATAGGTCCTGACAAGCATGACATCACCTGAAAGCATGGCTGTATTTGTATTCCATTTTTCGTGTACGGTTACCTTTCCTCTTCTTAACGGTGCATTGTCCATGACATCATCATGCATGAGAGTGAAATTATGGAATGTTTCAAGTGCTAATGCCGGTTCAATAATTTCCAACGGATCGGCTTGGCTGAACATTTCATAGGAAAGCAGGGTTAAAACCGGTCTTATGCGTTTTCCCCCTAGTTTCATAATATAGTATATGGGGTCATAGAGATTGGCCGGTGTATTCCCAAAACACAAACCGGCAATCTTGTCATTTATTCTTTCCAGCAACAGGGATGCTTTATTCATTATTTTCTGTTAATTCAAGATCAATCGTACGGCGGTCAATATCGGCTTTTACGACCATGACCGTAAGCGGATCGCCAAGTGAAAAAATTCTTTTATTATGCCTTCCTATAACCCTGTAATTCCTTTCATCGTATTCGTAGAAATCATCAGTCAGGGACGATAGCCGGATCATTCCTTCGCATTTTGATTCAATTATCTCGACAAATATACCCCAATCGGTTACTCCGCTGATCAGGCCTTTATAAATTTCTCCCACGCGCTCTTTCATATATTCCACCTGTTTATATTTTATTGAAGCTCTTTCCGCATCAGCAGCTACTTTTTCCCGTTCGGAACAATGAAGACACTTTTTTTCATAGTCTTCCCGGGGTGCCTGTTTTCCCTTATCGAGGTATCGTGCCAGCAACCTGTGCGACATCATATCGGGATAACGCCGTATAGGTGAGGTAAAATGAGTGTAATGCGAAAAAGCCAGCCCGAAATGTCCTTTTTCCGCGGTTGTATAT
>JBJKSY010000491.1:0-5144 GCA_046703645.1 Cyclobacteriaceae bacterium | reverse complement strand
ATCCTCAATTGAATCAATAGGGTATTTTTCGATCAGGCCGGCAAGATAGTCAACCTGCTGGGAGGAATCACGTACTACTCCTTTGCTGCCTTCAAAAATCGTATAATCATATTTTTTGTCTTTGTAGTATTCCGATGCAGCACAATCCATTGCGAGGGTTATATCTTTCCCGGGTTTATAGCCTGCTGTTTCTATGGCTTTGAGAATACTTTCTATTGCTTCTACGGTGCCGCCGGAAAAATTCGCAGCAAATCCACCTTCATCTCCCACAGCAGTGCTCAGACCTTTGTCCTTGATAATTTTTTTAAGGTTATGGAAAACTTCAGATCCCATCCTTAAAGCCTCATGGTATGCCGGAGCGCCTACAGGGCGGATCATGAATTCCTGGAATGCAATCGGGGCATCAGAATGTGCTCCGCCATTTATAATGTTCATCATCGGGACAGGCAACAGGAACGTATTTACCCCTCCGATATAGCGGTACAAGGGCATGCCAAGTTCCTCAGCGGCGGCCCTTGCCGTAGCAAGGGAGACGCCCAGGATGGCATTGGCTCCCAGATTACCCTTGTTGGGAGTACCATCCATTTCTATCATGATTTTATCTATCAGTTTCTGATCAAATACGGAATTACCGGTGAGTTCTTCAGCAAGTTTCCCGTTTACATTCTCGACCGCTTTCAACACACCTTTTCCCATATATTTCGATTTATCCCCGTCCCTCAATTCGACAGCTTCATTTTCACCCGTAGAAGCTCCGGAAGGTACTGCGGCCCTACCCAGCACCCCATCTTCCGTTATTACATCCACCTCAATGGTAGGGTTACCCCGTGAATCGAGAATCTGCCTGGCTAAAATGTCAATAATTGTGCTCATAGTTTACTTTTATTTATTATCCATTAATGTTAAAAAATTGTCAAAAAGATAATTGGAATCATGAGGACCCGGAGAGGCTTCTGGATGATACTGAACTGAAAAAGCCTTTTTGTTCAGCAGCTTCAACCCGGCCAGCGTTCCGTCATTTAAGTGAATATGGGTCATTACAACATTCTGATTATTTGACAATTTATCTTTATCAACAACAAATCCGTGATTTTGGGAGGTAACCTCACTTTTTCCGGTTTCAAGGTTTTTAACGGGATGATTGATACCCCTGTGACCGTGATGCATCTTATATGTCGGTATACCGGATGCCAGGGCCAATAACTGATGGCCAAGACAAATCCCGAATAATGGTTTATCCTGTTCCAGAATTTCCTGAACTGTTGTAATGGCATATTTCATGGATGAAGGATCCCCGGGGCCATTGGAAATAAAATACCCGTCAGGTTTCCAGTTTTCCATTTCCCTGAAGGAGGTTTTTGCAGGGAACACCTGGCAATAACATCCTCTTTTAGCAAGGTTTCGCAATATATTACGTTTTACCCCGAGGTCCAGAACCGCAACCTTAACCGGGCTGTCAGCATTACCGGCAAAATATGGTTTATCAGTACTTACAAAGGATGACAATTCCAGGCCATTCATATCCGGTACCTTTTTCAACTCATCATATAATTTATCCACCTCGAGTATTTCAGATGAAATTATTGCGTTCATTGCGCCTTTATCCCTTATATGACGCACCAATGCCCGGGTATCGATATCGGTAATTCCGGTAATTCCATATTTAAACAAATATTCCTGCAAAGAAAGGGTCGCCGTAACACGGCTGTAAGTTTCGGAAAAATCATTGACTACAATACCGGCTATTTTTGGCGATTCGGATTCTACTTCTTCAACATGAGCGCCATAATTCCCGATGTGGGCGGTAGTATTCACGATAATCTGTCCATAATATGAAGGATCCGTATAAATCTCCTGGTATCCTGTCATTCCCGTATTAAAACAGATTTCTCCTCCCGTAGTCCCGCTTTTTCCGATGGCCTTTCCCTTGAAATAACTCCCATCGGCCAGTAAGAGGACCGCTTCTTTGGTAAAGATTTCTTTCATTTAATCAGGGTTTATTTTTGCTAAAATAATTATTTAAGTCTTTGATAGCCAATTCGCGGACTGGTAATAAAAAAGCCGGATAAGATAACCCGGCTTTTTTAATCAAATATAGATTTATGACCATTTACTTTCCGCCTTTTTTTGTCCCTTTCGATTTTTTATCCGATTTGGCTGCCGGTTTCTTTTCGGCTGCCTTAGTCTTCCCTTTTTCAGACTTTGCTGATTTGGTTTCAGCGGCGGGCTTGGATTTTGACTTAGCTTCCGGCTTTGCCTTTGCCTTCGCTTTTACTTCTTTCTCTTCTTTTTCCTCCTGAGCTTCCCCGCCTTCCTTTCCAGGTATGGATTCAGTTTCTTTTACTTCTTCCTTTGTTGCAGCTGCAGCCGGAGTTTCATTCGTTTCCTTAGCGGATTTAGAGCCCCTGCGGCTTCTTCTTGTCTTGGCCTTCTTCTCAACAGGTTCTTTCGTATAAAGATCATTAAAATCCACCAATTCCATCAGGCACATTTCAGCATTATCACCTAACCGCTGGCCGGTTTTAATGATCCTTGTATAACCTCCGGGGCGATCGGCGATCCTGTCGGCAACTTCATTAAAAAGTATTTTAACAGTTTCTTTATTATTAAGATATGAAAATACCATTCTTCTCGAATGGGTGGTATCTTCCTTGGCCCTTGTAATTAATGGCTCTACAAATTTCCTGAGTTCCTTTGCTTTTGCCAGGGTCGTATTGATCCTTTTATGAATAATCAGGGAAGATGCCAGGTTTGACATTAACGCTTTCCTATGCGTTGCCGTTCGCCCTAAGTGATTTATTTTTCTGCCGTGTCTCATGGTTTTCTACTCTTCTTCAAGTTTGTACTTTGCCAGATCCATGCCGAAAGTGAGGCCCTTTTCGGCTACAAGGGCTTCCAGTTCAGCCAGGGATTTTTTACCAAAGTTCCTGAATTTCATCATATCGGATATTTCAAGCCTTACAAGATCGCCCAACGATTTTACATCGGCTGCTTTCAGGCAGTTGTAAGCACGTACTGACAAGTCGAGTTCGCTTAATGGTGTTTTCAATAATTTCCTCATATGGAGCATTTCTTCATCAACGGCATCAGGCTCTTTGGAATCGGCTGTTTCGAGGATCATTGTCTGATCTGAGAACAGCATGAAATGCTTTATCAATATGTTGGCTGCACCTTTCAGGGCAACTTCCGGGTGAATGGAACCGTCAGTTTCTATATCAAGGACAAGCATTTCATAGTCAGTTTTCTGCTCAACCCTGGTATTTTCAACACTGTACTTTACATTTTTTATCGGCGTAAAGATGGCGTCAATGGGAATTACACCAAAGACCTGTTCAGCAGGTTTATTTTCATCCGCCGGCACATAACCTCTTCCTTTTTCAATGGTAAGTTCCATTTCAAACTCGGACTTTTCATCCAGGTGGCAAATCTCAAGGTCCGGGTTGAGTATTTCAAATGTATTCGTAAACTTACTCAGGTCCCCTGCTTTGAGCACCTTCTGCTTTTTTACTGCCACTGTAATCTTGGTTTCAGCAGGATCGCTGATCTTTTTAAATCTCACCATTTTCAGGCTGAGAATAATTTCGGAAACATCTTCTTTTACGCCTTCAATTGTAGAAAATTCATGAAGTACGCCGGGTATTTTTATGCCGGTTATTGCATACCCTTCGAGGGAAGAAAGGAGGATCCGACGGAAGGCATTGCCAATGGTTACTCCATAACCTTTTTCAAGAGGTTTGAAGGTGAAAAGACCCCTGAAATCATCAGCCTTTTCCATAACCACCTTTTCCGGTATTTGAAATGCGATAAATGACATATTGTTATAGGTTCGATTTATTGACTACTTGGAATACAACTCAACGATCAGCTGTTCCTGGATATTTTCCGGAATTTCTTCCCGGTTCGGCAAATTGACATACCGTCCGGTCATTAAATTGCCATCCCACTCTATCCAGGGATATTTTTTAGCTCTTCCGGCCAGGCTGTTAGCAATGGCCTCAAGTGATTTCGACTTTTCCCTTACTCCCACCAGGTCACCGGCTTTTAAAATAAAGGAAGGAATGCTGATCACTTCTCCGTTTACGGTTATATGTTTATGGAGGACAAGCTGTCTTGCCGAACGGCGGGTGGGGGCAATGCCCATCCTGTAAACAACGTTATCAAGCCGGGATTCCAGCATCTGGAGCAGAATTTCGCCTGTAATCCCGCTTTTATGAGAAGCTTTTTCAAAAATATTCCTGAACTGACGTTCAAGCACGCCATAGATATATTTAGCTTTTTGTTTTTCCTGCAACTGCACGGCATAATCCGATTGTTTTCTTTTTCTTCCTCTGCCATGTTGTCCCGGCGCATAATTTTTCTTCTGGAGAGCCTTGCTGACCCCCATGATAGGTTCGCCGAATTTGCGGGATATCTTAGATTTAGGTCCAGTGTACCTTGCCATTCCTTATTGATAAATTTATATTATACTCTTCTTCTTTTGGGAGGCCTGCATCCATTATGAGGAAGAGGAGTCACATCCCTGATGGCGATGATCTCAATTCCCGTATTCTGAATGGTCCTTATAGCCGATTCCCTGCCTGCTCCCGGGCCTTTTACAAAAACTTCAACTTTCCTTACTCCCTGGTCATAAGCTGCCTGCGCGCAGTTCTGGGCTGCCATCTGAGCTGCATAGGGAGTATTTTTCTTGGACCCTTTGAAACCCATTTTTCCTGCGGAAGCCCATGCCACCACCTGCCCGCTGCTGTTGGTCATTGAAATAATAATATTGTTAAAAGTGGCTTTGATGTGTGCCTGACCCGAAGGTTCAACCACCACCATTCTCTTTTTTGCCTTATCTTTTCGTTTTCCTGCCATGTTCTCAGCTATTTAGTTGCCTTTTTCTTGTTGGCGACTGTTTTTCTTTTTCCTTTTCTGGTACGGGCATTGGTTTTCGTTCTCTGACCCCTGACCGGCAATCCTTTCCTGTGGCGGAGTCCCCGGTAGCATCCAATATCCAGCAGACGTTTAACGCTCATCTGAACTTCCGATTTCAGGACCCCTTCCACTTTATAATTTTCAGCAATGACAGATCGGATTTTATTAGCCTCTTCATCGGTCCAGTCAGAAACTTTTTTATTCCAGTCGATCCCGGCTGTTGTCAATAT
>JBJKSY010000490.1:0-4680 GCA_046703645.1 Cyclobacteriaceae bacterium | reverse complement strand
TATTTTATAAAATGAAAAATCTTGCTCTTCTTTTATGCATGGTTTTTACATTCGTTGCAGTAACTAATGTTCAAGCCCAACTTTCAAAAAAGGAAGCCAAAGAGTGGAAGAACAAAGCAAAAGATTTAAAGAAAAACCCGGATCAGTTGAAGGCGTTATATGACGATAATTCTTCCATGAAAGACGAAATATCCGGATATAAACGTCAGATCTCATCACTGGAATCGGATTTGAAGACCAAGAATTCAACCATTGATCAGATGACCGAGAACATGAAAAATCTTCAGGCAGAACTGGATGCCGCCAAGCAGAAAGCTGCTGCTGCCGCCAAGAAGCCGACAGGACCGGTATATGATGATTCAGGCGTTGTGTTCAAAGTTCAGATCGGCGCTTTCAGAAGTAAGGATTTATCAAAGTATTTTAACAATACGGCAAATTTCAGCGGGGAAACTACCGATAGCCTCCAGAAAATCACACTCGGAAGATTCAGGGATTACTGGCAGGCAGATACCTTCAAAAAATATCTTCGTGAAATGGGAGTTAAAGATGCCTGGATAGTTCCGTATAAGGATGGAACCCGGGTTGCCATGAAAGATGTACTTGAAGGAGTGATCAATACCAACCCTTCGACACAGAAAAAGAATTAACATAAAAAAATAAGTTGAAAGGCGACCAGGATCGGTCGCCTTTTTTTTTGTTCCATGATCTTCCACCGGTGTCCTTTAAGGATCATCAATACAGAAGATACTGATATACCTTTTTGAATCGGTTCTTTTTGAACACTCGCATTTGAAGCGACGCGAATTTTAGGTAATTTCAATTCTTGTTTTATCTGAAAAAATTCTTTATGAAAAATACTATCCTGTTTTTTCTGGGTGTGCTGGTCCTCTTACTTAACGGTTGCGGATCGGGAGCCGACACCGATAAACCAAGAACAATTCTTATTGTGATGAATGGCCTGGCTTCAGGCACCATTGACAGATTGCGGCTGGTTCACCTGCAGAATTGGGAAAAGGAAGGATGTCTTTATAATACCGTTTTTACCCTAGTTCCTGCCTTTCCGGAAAAAACCCAAGGCTATATCTGGAATTGTCCACTCTCCGACCCGGTACTGATGACAGGGACGGTATTCATCGGACAGAGTGGTATTAAGGATTGTATGATCCAGCATATGTTTGGAGAGAAGAAAAGTGCATTGCTGGTCAACAGTGATGAGTATGGCGACATATCCAAGGACTTCGATTTTTATTATAATCTGAAAACAAAAAAGGGTGATGAATTGAAAGACGAACTTGTGTTTGATAAGGCTAAAGAAGTGATCGAAAACGAGAACCCGGCTTTTGTGCTTCTTCAACTCCAGGGACCAGGTACAGCAGGAGCCGAAAGTGCAAATCCTGTAAATAAAAAAAACAAATGGTACGGAAACATATGGGATGAAGATTCTCCCTATGTCGGGCAAATGAAAAAAGATGACCAGCTTATTGAAGAATTTATTAATTGGTTACGATATAAAGACTTCTGGACCACTACAACTCTGTTCATTACAGGAAACCACGGTGAAGCATCCACAGGGGGCTGCCCTCCCGATAATCCTGAATCCTGTAAAACGGAAATGCTGATCATCAGTAAGGACGTTCATCAGGCTGCGGTTTTCAACTACGCCGAAATCACGGATATTGCTCCTACCATTATCCGTGTTAACCAGTTATCTTCACTCCGATATTCCAATGGAAGGATACTTGAAGAAGCATTTGAATGGGGCCCCGAATCATTTCAACCCGAAAGAAAAATGGAAAAACTTGATAATTTACTGATACAGCATCGGGCATCAGGTGATACGGCAAAAGCGGGAAATAATTTTCAGGATATCAATAATATTTGCAGATGGCATGAATTCATTTCACCCGTTAACCTGAATGAATTTATCAGGTATGAAGAAAAACAATAACAATTTACAAAAGCTGTCGGGATCGGGACCGGCATTGAAAAAAGATTTTTAAACTTAACATGAAAGTCAACGGCCAACATTTTGAAACGATCTGGATTAAAAAAGATGAACCGAACATCATTCAGATCATAGACCAGCGCCTTCTTCCTTTTGAATTTGTTATCAGGGATATTAAAAATACAGAACAAATGTTCGCAGCTATCAAAGATATGGCTGTTCGTGGCGCACCCCTGATAGGGGCTGCCGGAGCATTGGGCATGTATCTTGCAACCCTGGAATCGACGGGGAAAATAAATGGCAATTATTTATCTGATCGGGCTGAATACCTTAAATCCTCCAGGCCAACTGCGGTCAATTTAGCGTATGCTGTTGACCGTGTTCTTCATAAAATCAGAGATACCTCATCACCTGAAGATATACGGAAAACAGCACTGAAAGAATCTATAATGATCATCGACGAAGAAAGGGAATACTGCCGGCAGATAGGAATGCATGGACTTCCTCTCATTGAATCCTTAAGCAAAAGTAAGGAAGGATCAACCGTAAATATTCTGACCCACTGTAACGCCGGCTGGCTTGCCTGTATAGATTATGGCACCGCAACAGCGCCAATTTATGCTGCTTACGATAAGGGAATAAAGGTTCAAGTCTGGGTTGACGAAACAAGGCCTCGCAATCAGGGAGCACGGCTGACAGCCTGGGAACTCGGGCAGCATGGAGTGCCGCATACGGTCATCGCCGATAATACGGGAGGACACCTGATGCAAAACGGACTTGTTGACATTGTAATCGTGGGCAGCGATCGGACAACCGTTACCGGCGATGTGGCCAATAAAATTGGAACATACCTGAAAGCATTGGCTGCTTATGACAATAAAATTCCGTTTTATGTTGCCCTGCCTTCCAGTTCCATTGACTGGGACCTGACCGATGGCCTGAAGGAAATACCCATCGAGGAGCGAAATGCCGATGAAGTGCGGTCCGTCAATGGCATAAAAAACGGAAAAATAATTAATGTCGACATTCTTCCGGAAAACAGCCCTGCCGCAAACTATGCTTTCGATATCACTCCCTCAAGGCTAGTAACCGGACTGATCACTGAACGCGGGGTCTGTGAAGCCAGCAGGAATGGTGTCATGAATTTATTTTCTGATAAAATTACTGCCTGATAATTCTTTTTACTATGGACACAAGCGAGGAAGGTTACATCAAATTCAAAGCAAGGCAAACAGGCGATCATTTTGATTTTCAAGACGAAGATTTTTTCATTCTTGAAAAATGGAGATTGAAATTTTACCAATTGAATTTCATAGGCGCTTATCCTGACGGCATTGGGTTCGGAAATATCAGTCTTCGCTATAAGAACTCCGGGCAGTTTATTATTTCCGGGTCGGCTACCGGCAATAATGAGCAACTTGAGAGAAATCAGTATGCTTTAGTCACAGGTTATGATTTTCTTTCTAATTCCCTTGATTACAACGGCACGATAAAAGCTTCATCGGAATCCCTTAGCCATGCAATAATTTACCAATCGATTCCCGGGGTTAACGGGGTTATCCACATACACCATGCAACTTTATGGAAAAAGATGATCAACGAACTGCCGACAACGGCAGCCGGAGTTACCTACGGAACACCCGAAATGGCTGAAGAAATTGAACGGCTTATTAAGCAGGAAATGTCAGGAAATACGGGATTAATTATAATGGGAGGACATGAAGAGGGAATAATAAGCTTTGGGAAAGATCTAAATGAAGCAGGGTCTTCGTTGCTGGATTTGAAGGAACGATATCATGGATGAAATGACTGCCTGAAAAAGCAAAAATTATTTTTAAACTTGTTATATTATCTGGCTCTGCCTGCAATTATAACGGACAAGCCGGCCTTGTTCTGAATGAGCTTATCAACGATCCTGAATACGGGGACCAGTAAATTGTATAAACCCATCTGACCTTCCGGAATGGTTTGTTTCCTGAGGATACTTCCCGAGAAATACCAGCCCAGTATGCCGGCAAGGTTGAAATACTGCCGGTGAAGAATTTCGAACCCGGCTCCGCTAATTAACGATTCAAGAGAATTTTTTGTATACCGTCTGAAATGTCCCAGGTTTTTGTCAAACTGGTTATAAAGTGCCATATAGGCTGGGACCAGGATTATGAGATTTCCGCCCTCCCTTAGAAGGAACCGACAGTTTTGGACGGCCAGTTTATCATCATCGATGTGTTCCACAACGTTCAGCGCAAAAACGGTATCGAAATAACCATTCATTGACTTGTACTTTTCCCGGAAATCAGGATCGACAAGGTCAATATTTACCGCACCCTGAAGGTTTGGAAAATGCGAAAATTTATTTTTCAAAGCTTCCGTATAATGGATCCGGATATCACTGAGCATGATGGAATATCCCTGTTCCAGGAAAAACGCCGAAATATTTCCTATTCCGCTTCCAATCTCCAGAACCCTGCCCGTGCAATAGGGTTCAATGGTCCGGAACATCCAGCGGTTGAACTTGTCGGCTTTGGAAATGACCTCCAGTGTCTTTTCTCCATCAGGATCCTTTTCCTGGAACGGCATCGTCGTCATGAAAATAAATTATATTTTAAAATGCACCAGATAGCCCGCATGCCATCTTTCCAGTTGATTTTTTTCCCCTCCTTGAATCTTCGTCCGTAATAGGAAATGCCCACTTCGTAGATCCTGACATCACGGATCTTTGAAATTTTTGTGGTTAT
>JBJKSY010000489.1:0-10704 GCA_046703645.1 Cyclobacteriaceae bacterium | reverse complement strand
TTATAGCCCCTGTAACCGTATCCACTGCGAAGATATCCGGCGGGTTGCCGCTGTCGCCGAATGTCCAGACTTTACCGTCAGCATATTGAAGACCGGATGATTCAGAGATCTGGGCCAGGGTAGCCTTCAGGGTGGGTGTTCCTGCTGCAGGGTCATATAGACAGGATCCGTCATTATGTTTGGCTCCCGGGTTGAAATTATTGGCTGTGGAATCCGTGCAACCATTTTGCGCCATCATCCTCAGTGAATACTGGCAGAGAAGGAAAACTATCAGGCTTCGGATTAAAAACATTTCAATATAAATATTAAATGACATTCAATAATTGACGTAGGATCCGTATTGGATAATCCCATGTGAATTGATCTCCTGTGGGGACATTCAAATTATTATTTGTGCCGGCTAAAGAGTTTCTATGGCGTAAGTCCCGATACATAAAAGGATATCAAAAAATCCCGCAGTGTTTTTTATTCTACACTGCGGGATTTAAAATATAGTTATAGAATATTACTTATGCTGATTACCTGAACCATCTGTCGGAAAGGCTCCCAGATCAACATTGGGAGGAGTGACAGTAGCCTTCAGATCGGTATCCGTAATATCGCTCGTAGCATTTAAAGGTGAAAATCCCGTGAATCCTTTTCCAATGGCTGGAGACCCGGATGCCAAATGAAAATCATAATCGCCCTGGAAATTATAGAGGGTAATAGGACCCGTAACCGGCAAGGGGAAGTTTACGAATTTGGGATTATTCTGGTGTACCAATTGAGGTGCATTATAAACTTCGCCAAGGGTGTAGCTGTTGGGATAACCCGGATAGAATGTAGCAGGATCCGGGATATCGGTGCTTTGCGGATGCGTGGCATGTGTTACAGGGTAAATGTCATTTACTGTTGCGATGGTATCTCCATAACTTAAAGTATTGCCGTAAAAGCAATGCAACGTATCGGCTGCGGGGTTTTCCAGGATACGAAGACCGGTTTTGCAGTTCACCATGATATTGTTGTAAGCATTACCCCTTGCCCCCTGTTCATAGTTGACATCAGCTCCCCTGTCAGGGTCGACACTTCTCCAGCCGCCTGTTATAAAGGTGTTGTTGTACATATTCACATTGGTCTGGGTTGAGCCGTATGTTCCTTTGTTGGAAGCTTTTGTGCCTCCTTTGGCAGTTCCGATGATCAGGTTGAAAGCCATATCGCCTACGGATGAGTTCTTTACATTGAAACAGTCACCGTCATTATAGGCAAGTTTTTCAACGGTGTTTCTCATGATGGAGAATTTACCGCCGTTCATTCTTACCGCATCGGTTGTACAGCCATAAACCCAGGAATCTTCAAGAATCAGGTCCCCGTTGGCATTCTGGAAATGAATTACAAACAGATCATCACCGGATTTATATCCCACGGGAGGATTGTCTGCAGGAGCTGTTCCGCCTGCAAAATCCAGGTGGGTCCACTTAATGTCAATCAGATTACATGTTGTATCACATTGAATACCGCCCCATAATTTCCCGTCCGGTTTCAACCCGGGATCAACATTGGGATCCTGCAGGGTTGTTAACTTATAATTACCGGGGTTATTGTAAGCATCGACACCGGTAATCCAGTTCGGGTTGTCCTTGGTCCCCAGGGATACAAATGCACCCTTCACGATGAATTGGGCGCTTGGATTAAGGGACAACAATTTTACACCGCTTTGCATCAGCAAGGTATCCCCGGCATTAATCGTTACCTGGCTGGCGAAATAATAGGTTTTACCTGTTTCCATGGTTCCTTTCACGGTACCCGACAGGGTGTCACTCTTTATGGTTTGTCCTACCTGTTTCTGGGGCTGTGAAATGTTAACCTTGTCATTTTTACTGCATGATGTTATGGCCGCGGCAGTCAACACCACCAGGCCAAAATGGATTACTCTTTTCATGATTTTACTTGGATTAATTGTTATGGTTATTTAAATGTCAGATTATTAAACCGGATTCCGAATGTAAAACTTTGTCCGAAAGTATCTTTCTGTACTGTTACACGGTCAGTCCGGGTTTGAAAGGGTAGCGCGAATTTCCCGGTCTTATACGCATTGGGTTGAAGAATTTCCACCAGCACAGGTGTGTTCAATATGTTATTGACTTTTATATAAAATGTAAGATATCGCAGTATCCTTTTTTCAAGAGAGAAACCCAATTGAGATGTGCTTCGCTGCCAATAATCCAACCCTTTATAAGGTGAGATGAACACTATATTTCTCCCTGTATATACCCAGGCCAGTTGGGCATCCAATCCGGCTTTCGGGTTTTTATAGAGGAAGGAAATATTCCCTATATGAGGGGATTGCCCACCCAGAGGTCCTTTCTCCGAGGTCTTTTCAGCTACAAAACTGGAATCGTAATAAAGCTTAGGCCGGGTTACCCTTGAATGAGTATAGGTATAATTTCCTGATACGCCGATATGACCCCAGAATTTAGAAACTGCCACTTCAAAACCGTAGTTTAAGGCATTATCAGCATTGATCGGCCATAAGGTCGCACTGGAGGTTCCCGTAAACCGTATACCTGTTTCGATAGGGTTGTAAATCTTTTTGTAAAATGCCCCAATGAGGATCTGGTCATTAGCCTTCGGGAAGTATTCGTATCTTAAATCAAAGTTGTTTGAGGTGGCATGTTGAAGTTTCGGGTTCCCGCTCATGTCAAAATTATCGCCACGTATCAGATAAGGTACATATTCAAAGAATCCCGGCCTGTTAATTCCACTGAAATATGAAAGACGAAGATTCTGCTGGTTTGTAAGCTTGTATTTGAAATGCAAACTGGGAAGGATATCCTGGTAAATTACGGTCCCTTCCGCCCCGGCAGCTATTTTCGGATCCTGGGCTGTTTGCCATCCCTGTTGCGAATTTTCCACCCTGACACCGCCGAGAATAGAAAATCTTTCGTGCATGATGACGGTTGCCATGAGATAGTAGGCAAGTATTTTTTCCGAAGCTGAATATGTTAGCGGGTTGATCGGATTCCCCTGAGCTGCCGTCACGCCATTAAACTGAAATTCATCAGGAGAGAGCACGCCGTCAAAAACCACCGGTTGCCCGGTAGAAGATGTTTTCGGGATAAGATCCCATTCGTTGTAATGATTATCCCTCGATTTATCCCTGAATAATCCCCCGGTGGCAAGTGTTATATCCTGTCCCAGCAGTTGTGTATGATAGCTGAGGTCAAGGTAACCGGCCAGGTCTTTATCTGAATTCCTTGTCCATATCCGGTAAAATGGAATATTCAGGACCTGGGGAGTGGCAACCTGGTTATGATTAATATCATAGCCGACCTGCTGTACCGTCTGGTATTCCGACCAGTCGGGAAGATCATTCTTAGCCAGTGAATAAACAGCAGACCAGTTCAGGTGGAAATTCCTCAGTATGGTATGTTCGCCCTGCAAGGTTGAATTATAAATACTTTGTTTCTGCATTCTGGAACGCCACAACAGGTAGGTATTTCCCGTGCCTACTCCATCCCTTCCGATGGAAAGACTCGTATCAATGGAATAACGGTATTCAAGCTCGCTTAAATTAAGGTAAAGGTTATAGAGGCTTATTTTATTATTGGCGTTAAAAACATAATCAAGCTTCGAATGCAATCCGTAACGCGTGCTTTGCTTATTGTATTGCCTGATGTATATATCATCAAATGAAGGAACATTACCGGGTTGAGGCTGGTTTTCGGGTCTCAGCCATACACGGTCGGAACCTTTGAACTCATTCTGATAACTCCCGGCAATAAGGATCCCGAGTTGTTTATGTTTCAGGAAACGATCTCCGATAGAAAATCCCAGGATTCCATCCATAGGCAGTTTCCGCGTCTGATAATTAAAATTCTTATAGGTAAAATCGTTTGGTGTTGCCTGGTAGGCAGGACCATTAATATCGACAGGTGATTTATCACTTATGACATTAGGGTTGAAATTCGCATATTGCCTTTGAGTCAATAATTCGCTGAATCCAGAACCTGCATTTGCATTAATGGTTAAGGTATCGGGAGCATCTTTCATGATAAGGTTCATGGCTCCCCCGATGGCATCTCCTTCCATGTTCGGAGTAAGAGCCTTGATTACTTCTAGTCTTTCCAATAAGTCCGAAGGGAACATATCCATAGGAACATAACGATACTGGTCATTGGGGCTGGGAATTTTTATTCCATTCACCAGGGTATAATTATACCGGCGGTCCATACCCCGTATGATAGCATACCGGGCTTCTCCGCTGCTTGTTCTCTCCACCGAAACTCCCGACATTCTTTGCAGGACACTGGCTGTCGTATTATCCGGCAACAACTGGATCGTCCTGGCCGACATGACATTCAATACCTGGTCTGATTTTTTCTCGAGGGACCTTGCATATTCATTTGATTCTTTGTTATAATCGGCATGAACCTCGACCATGTTCAGGTAAGTATATCCTGGTTTCATGGTAAAATCCACGGCCAGGATCTGGTCTTCAGAGGTGACCTTAATTTCCTTCTCCTGAGTTTCATAGCTGATAAAGGATACTACCAGGGTATAAGAGCCGGGTTTAATATTTTTAATGGTATAGGAACCGTCGAGCCCTGCTATGTCGTACAGCCGGTTGTCTTTTTTAATGTAAACTTCTGCCCCGGTCAGCGGGTCTTTGGTATTGGCCTCAATTACCTGACCTTTAATGGTTGCTGCCTTGATCCCTGAGATTGTGGTGAAATAAATACCGACAAATAAAAAACACAGAATAAGATACTTCCACATCATCTATCTACTTTAAAATTTTCATATACCTGCGGACCCGGTTAAAATGCGCTTCATAGAGCCGGATATCGGGTCTCAAATTTTATTTTTGAAATCCTGAATTTTTGAAGGGTAGAATATCCTGAAATTATTTTCTTTATCTTTTGCCCGATTCCTGAAACATCCCGGAATTTTACGGAATACATGGATAAATCATCAACAGCCGGTGCAATGAAAAATGACGGATAATAATGATTAATCATTCCCTTAATTACACGATCAGTAAAAACTAATATCATAAACACATTCGTATTAGTAGCTTACTTTCCTTTCTCCGCAATCACCTGGATTCAATTAATCTGCAATAGAGTAATTTTAGATTTATGATTATAAGTCAACGCCGTTATCAAATTGTTATGACGTTGTTAAGTATTGTTGAAAAATTAGTAAAATTTGACCGGTGAGAGGAACCTGAGATTAATTCAATGTTAAATACATTATGAATTATTTTTTATATATAGCGTTGATTGTCAATGGATCCGGAAAATATAAGTTTACTTGGAATCATTGATTTTTGTACCGAACTTTCAGAAGTTATTTTCAGACTCCTTAAAAGAGGATTTTTTATACTTCAGGTCTTAATAAAAATTTTTTATACCTCCTTCCTATGAAAAAAACACTGATTTATTACAACAGTCGCACAGGCTTTACCAAACGTTTGGGTGAAGAAATGCATCAATGGATGCTGCGTAACGGCATCGACTCGCAAATAAAATCCATTACAGATTTTTCTGCAGATGACCTTAAAGGAATTGACACCTTGCTTCTGGGTTGCTGGACACATGGGCTTATGATTATCCTTCAGCATCCCGACAGGAAATGGGTCGATTTTGCCGATAAGCTTCCGGATCTGAGAGGCATGAAAATCGGCCTTTTCACGACCTATAAAATCGCCACCGGAAGTATGTTCAGGAAAATGAGGGAACATTTGCATTGCAATGACGATGATATTCGTGTTGAGCTTAAATCGAGGAATGGTAGGTTAAACCAGGAACTGCTCAATAAACTTAGCGGTTTCATGGAGATCCGGCCTGGCATCGACGCAAAACAGGTTGAAAAGGTACCGGTTCAATAGCTTACTCTATTTCCGGTTTTCCTATTCCTTAAGATAATAAATTATGGAACGACGATCATTTATTCAAAAATCAGTAGCTGCCGGACTTGGATGTGCTTGCATCGCCCCGGTCCTGGCAGGTAAAACAGGTCATTCAGATTTCACTTTACCGGGTGAAACACCCTGCCAGGAAAAAATTGAATTTGCCAAAAAATGGGTTTCACGGTTGTTTACTGTAATTGACAACAATCTCGATGAAGAGACCAGGAACAGTATCATGCGTCAAAATGGTGAATCCTGTTATAAAGGTGATTACGGGGAACCCGCAAATATAGCACCCCGGACCCTGGATGAGATTGATAAAAATATAGCTGAACTGAACCAGTACCTGGGCAAAGACAACCCGCGAAGAGAGGGTAAAACGATTTATTTTGAATACGTAGGAAATCCCAACGGGCTTAAAGTTGCCGATGGTTACTGCCTTTGCCCGCTTGTTGAAGACGGGCCCAAAACGCTTTCACCTACTTTTTGTCAGTGTTCAGTCGGTTATGTCGGGCTTATGTTCAAAAAAATAACCGGCAGGAACGTTCAAGTCGATTTGCTGGAATCACTAAGAAACGGAGGTAAGAAATGCAGGTTTAAGGTAATGTTTGAAGTTTAAGTTCCGGCATTTTTTCACTCTTTACAGGAATGTTCCCTATCTTACAGGTTTATACAATAACTATCCAACCTGCGATTGCATCTTTTGGATAGGTAAATGGACATTTTAATGATTAAATGCCCGACTATTAAAAGACCAATGAGATATGAATCAAAAAAAATTATGGTACCTGGAAAGAATATTTGCGATTCTTTCTGCTGTGATCCTGCTGCAGACCCTGTTCTATAAATTTACGGCAGCGGAAGAAAGCGTCTATATTTTCAGCCGATTACATGCGGAGCCCTGGGGAAGAATCCTTACCCGTGTAATGGAATTAATCGCAGGAAGCCTACTTGTTTTCCGCAGATTCTCACTTTACGGTGCGCTGCTGGGAATCATGATCATTACCGGGGCCATTTTCTCACATTTATTTGTACTTGGAATTGTAGTACAAGGCGACGGCGGCAAACTCTTCACATTAGCCATCCTTGTATTCCTGGGCTGCCTGGGAATCTTAATAATAAGAAAGAAGGAGATAAAAACAATAGTAGCCGGAATTTTTAAAAGCCGGTAAATTCATTTCCTTCATGAAATGACAGACCAAATGCATGCCGCCTGATAAACTATCAGAATGCTTTAAAAATCAGGAAAAAAAAATCACCATTATTTCTGGTAAAAATGGTGATTAACAATAAAATGATTTTGCCGATTTTTTCTATGTAAACCGAACTGTAGCCTCAGGCATTTGTCTTAGGCCGGGCTTTGTTTACGATGATTGAACGGCCCAGGAACTCGGTTTCATGAAGTGCCTGGATGGCTTTGTTGGCGGATTCATCACTGTCCATTTCAACAAAGGCAAATCCTTTTGATCGCCCTGACTGGTTATCCTTAATGATCTTCACAGATTTTACTTCTCCAAAACCTGCAAAAAGTTCCGCTAGCTGATTTTCAGCCGCTTTGTAATTGAGATTTCCTACGTAAATGGTCATTTGTAAAATAATTAAAATTAGATACTATAGCAGCACGTGAACCGGTTTATGATTTTAGCAATTCATCAATGCTGCCATAATTTAAGCTACAATAATACACAAAAATTCAAATATCTGTCAACCAAGTCGTATTTTTAAAGTTTCAATGTTCAATCAGAAAAGCCTGATTCCCGAGGAATTCAGCCTTATTCCCGCCCTAATTACTCTTAAAGGCGATTTTAGATGCTTGTTGCAACGCGAATCACCTTTAATCCTGACGGAATCAAAAGAAAAATGGTTCTAAAATAAATCCTGAAAGCCTGCAGATTCCCAATACAGAGTCAACCATGTCAATCAGAATTTGATCCGGGTGCCTTTAAAAGATACATTTTTAAAAAAAACGGTCTTGGAAATCTTAAATTGATTTTGTTAATTATTTTCGTTTAGCGAAATGTTCCCGGGAAGCTGCCGGCGGGAAAGTAAAATAAAGATTTTGCGGGCCGGCGGTATCGCGGTAAGCATAACATTTTTACAATCTTACTTATCGGCCCTGTCGTGCATTTGATTATGAACCGGCTGGAATACAGGGCTGGAAATTTTTAGTGGGAACTTTCGTGGTTTAACAAATGAAACAAACATCAAATGAACAGGAATATTATGAACATAAAGATCGGATGGAAATTAATCCTTTTGCTGATTTTAGGGATTTCATGTTCCCGGTCGGGAAATAGAATTGATGCCGGGAATGCAAGAAGTGTCATGGCTGTTGAAGGATATATCGTTAAACCGGTGCCGCTGGATAACAGGCTGATCATTCCGGGGACTATCCTGCCCAATGAACAAATTGAAGTCCGGAGCGAGCTTTCAGGAAGGATTGAAGAATTGAATTTCACCGAAGGGACTTTTGTGAAAAAGGGGGCCCTGCTGGTGAAGGTGGATGATTCTGAATTACTGGCACAGTTACAAAAGCTCAATGCCCAGATCGATCAGGCAAGAGCCGACCAGCAAAGGAAAAAACAGCTGATCGAAGTAAACGGAATTACTCAGGAAGAATATGATTCCTCAGTTACAGCCGTGAAGGAACTTGAAGCCGATATCGATCTGATTAAAACCAGGATCAGTAAGTCGAATATCCGGGCGCCCTTCGACGGCTATGTGGGTTTACGGATGGCAAGTCCCGGGGCTTATGTCACCAACGGGGATATTATTTCCACCCTGGTAGAAACCAATCCCGCAAAAATTGAATTCAATGTTCCGGAAAAATATGCCGGAGGGATCCGCAAAGGGATGGAAGTTACCTTCACTCTTGCAGGCCAGGACAAGCATTTCAGCGGAAAAGTTTATGCCAGCGATCCCATGATAGATCCGGCATCAAGAGCTCTGAAAGTGAGAGCTTTATGCGGCAATCCTGAAAACAGGCTCATGCCCGGGGCTTTCGTGGAATTGTCTCTTGCACTCGAGAAGATCAACGATGCATTAATGGTGCCCACCCTTGCCCTGGTTCCCCTGTTAAACAGTGAAAATGTATACCTCATCAGGAACGGTAAGGCGATGTTAAAACAGGTAAGCACAGGCACAAGGACAGAGAACCGGATACAGATTACCGGGGGAGTACAGGCGGGCGATACCCTGGCCATCACAGGATTGCTGGCCATGCGGAATGGCATGCAGGTGAATATTTCAAAAATTGTAACTGAATAACTCCTATACACCTATGAGTCTCTCTTCCGTCAGCATTGACCGCCCGGTTCTTACCATCGTTCTTTCCATTGTGATTGTGTTGTTCGGGGCCATCGGCTACACTTTCCTGGGGGTCAGGGAATTCCCGAGCGTGGATCCTCCCGTTGTCACTGTTACCACAACCTATACCGGAGCAAATGCGGAGGTTATACAATCACAGATCACGGAACCCCTTGAGGAATCGATCAGCGGGATTTCAGGCATAAAGACATTGACGTCAAGAAGCAGTGACGGCGTCAGCAATATCAGTGTTGAATTCCAGCTTGGCGTGGATATGGAAGCGGCAGCCAATGACGTCAGGGACAAAGTTTCAAGAGCCTTAAGAAACCTGCCACCGGACACCGATCCCCCGATCGTGATTAAATCGGATGCGGATGCTCAGACCATCTTCTCGGTAACTGTACAAAGCGACAGGCGTTCCCTTCTTGAATTATCCGAGATAGGCAATAATGTATTCAAGGAAAGGCTGCAAACCATACCCGGGGTAAGCGAAATACGTATCTGGGGTGAAAAAAAATATTCCATGAAACTGGAATTCGATCCGAACAAGCTTGCTTCTTTCAACCTGACTCCCCTGGATGTGCGGAATGCCCTTCAACGTGAAAATGTCGAAATCCCATCCGGCAGGATTGAAGGCACCACCAGCGAACTGACCATCAGAACCCTTGGAAGGCTTACCTCCCAGCAGGATTTCAACAACCTAATTATTTCCGAAAAGGACGGCAACCTCATCCGGTTATCTGATATCGGCCAGGCCAGGCTGGCTCCGGAAAATGAAAGAACGCTGCTGCGCGGGAACGGCGACATTCCTATGATCGGGATAGCGCTGAACCCACAGCCGGGCGCCAACTATATTGATATTGTGGACGAAGCGGTAAAACGTGTCAACCAGATAAAAAAGGAATTACCCGCGGATATCATCACCGGGGTGGCCCTGGATGTAACCACTACCATCCGGAAAGCCATCAAAGAAGTACAGGAAACCATTCTACTTGCCTTTGCACTGGTGCTCTTGGTCATATTTATTTTCCTGCGTGACTGGAGAACAACAGTCATCCCTATTATTGCCATCCCTATTTCACTGATCGGGTCCTTTTTCATTATGTATGTAGCCAATTTTTCCATTAATATTCTGACCCTGCTGGCTATTGTCCTTACCACAGGAATTGTGGTTGACGACGCCATCGTGGTCATGGAAAATATCTATAGCAAAGTTGAAAAAGGCATGAGACCGATGCAGGCGGCCTATGACGGGGCCGAGGAAATATTTTTTGCGATCATTTCAACAACCATCACCCTGTCGGCAGTATTCCTACCGATAATTTTTTTACAGGGCCTTACGGGAAGATTATTCAGGGAATTCGGCATTGTGGTTGCAGGATCGGTGATAATTTCCGCCTTTGTATCCCTTACCCTCACTCCCATGATGAGCAGCAGGATCCTTAAGCACCGGGAAAGGCCGAACTGGTTCTTCAGGGAAACCGAGCCATTTTTCCTCCGGCTGATCA
>JBJKSY010000488.1:0-4954 GCA_046703645.1 Cyclobacteriaceae bacterium | reverse complement strand
ATGCGTTGTTAGTCATCTTCTTTCCAATAATTAAACCATTCGGTAAATTCGGTGTCAAAGGATCAATTAAAGATTTTTGGAAGAGCAAGAAATCCTTGATAAACTCCGTAACCCTGAAACAAGGAATTTCGGGTTTAATTTACTGGTCAGGAAATACCAGCAAAGAATCTACTGGCATATCCGGAAAATGGTTATCGACCATGATGATACTGATGACCTGGTACAGGAGGTATTTATCAAGGCCTGGAAAAACCTGGAACGGTTCCGGGAAGAATCAGCGCTTTTCACCTGGCTGTATAAAATCGCCACCAATGAATGCCTTAATTTCCTGAAAAAGAAAAGGAACCGGTTTTTCCTGCCGATTATAGACCTGGAACCGGTCCTTTCATCCGCCATGGACCATAAAGCCCATATTTCCGGGGATGAACTACAGTTGAAATTACAGAAAGCTTTGCTAAAACTCCCTGATAAACAAAGGCTTGTATTTAACATGAAATATTTTGATGACATGAAATACGAAGAAATTTCCGAAATTACAGATACGAGCGTAGGGAGTTTAAAAGCGAGCTACCACCTTGCCGTAAAAAAAATCGAAGAATTCCTGGCCGATGATTAAACCTGATTAAATATGTATTGTCTAAATAAACGATTTTAAGACCTATGAAGCTAGAGGAAATAAAAAAGGAAAATGTTTTCCATGTACCTGACGGCTACTTTGAATCCCTGCCCCTGCGTATCCAGTCCAGGCTGGGAAATGAAGAACCTGCACGGATTTCCCTTTGGAAAAAATATCATTTGAAACTATTGATTCCTTCCCTTTCCGTAGCGACTTTATTGATCATCATATTTTCAGTATATTTTATTCCGGGAAAACAGGCCAGTCCCGAGAAGCTGATTTCTGAAGTTCCTACACAGGCTCTTATCAGTTATCTTGAAAATTCCGATATTACGGAAGATGAATTGCTTGACAATATGAATTCTTCCACGATGTCCGGTAATTTTTTCGACGAGAACGATCTTGATATTCTTACTCCTGATCTTTCACCCAATGACCTTAATGGTCTTCTTAAAAGTACAGATACAACCAATGATTATTTCTAATGTTACTGACAATGAAAGCTATTTATAGATTTGCGATCTTTATTTTAATACTTACCTGGCAGGTAATTCCAGCCCGTGCACAGGACAGTCTTCCCGTCATACAGAACAAGCAGGCCATGGAAAAGATCCAGAGTGCCCGGATTGCCCTGATTACCAGCCGGCTCGGGCTTACGCCGGCACAGGCTGAGAAATTCTGGCCGATTTATAATGAATATCTTTCTAAAAGAAAAGGCCTACGTCAGGAACTTATTGACGACCGGAGAGGCGTGGATGTTAATCATCTTACAGAAGATCAAAGCAAAAAACTTATGCAGCAGTCGCTGGATATACAACAAAAAATGCTGGATCTGGAAAAGCAATATTCCCAGCGGCTGGAACAGGTAATCACAGCACAGCAGATGATCGAACTGAGGCAGGCGGAACAGGATTTCAGAAGAATGATCATTGAAAGGCTACAGCAAAGGCAGATGCAACAGATGCGAAGGGAACAGATGATGCAACGAAGGAATAACTGATCTCCGAACACAACAATTTTAATTCATGTACAAGATTTTTTTTCAGCTTTACCCTGCCATACTGTTATTTTTCATAATAGAGACGCTAAGCCTTTCAGCAAAAGCGCAGGATACCAGGACCGATTCACTCATGCATGAGTACCTCAGAACCGATTCACTTGTCCTTGCCGAATTATCATCCGATTCGCTCTCGATCCTTGATTTCCTTGACAGCCTGATGAATAAAAAACTGGAGTTTTCGACCCTGTCAGGACGTTTAGGATATACGAGTAATATTACGAATGCCGGACGGGATTACGGGGTGCAACAATATGGTTTATCGGCGGGAATCTCCTACTACCATAAATCCGGTTTTTACGGAGACCTGAGCGGTTACTGGAACAGCGATGCCAATCCCAGGATTAATCCCCTCGTCGGCTCCTTAGGATTCATGTATTCCGACATCCCGCATTTTTCAGTTACTGCATTCTATGATCATTACTTCTATTTCCAGGGAAATGACAGCCTGCCCTATAAATATCCTTTTACAAACAGCCTTAACCTCAGTCCATACCTTGACCTGAAATTTCTTAGTATCGGCGTAAACTATTCATTCCTTTTTGGAAATGAAAACGCTCACAGGATCCGACCGGATATATACCTGAATCTATCCATAAAAAACATCGGGATCATTCGGAAGATCCAGTTCCTTCCGGGGGCTTCCATTTACCTGGGAAACCAGGATGTGGTGGCCTTCAGTAATAATTTTATCGACCTTAAAAAATTCATCAGTGAGGTGGGGATCAGCCGGTTCCGGCAACTTTATAAACGGTATGGTAAATCCCTACTGAATTATGTGATGCAGGAACAGGTTACCAATGAATTCGGGATAATGAATTATAATTTTTCGGTTCCCGTGAATATTTATTTTGGCTCGATGACCCTTTCATTGAGCTATTTCTATAATATCCCGGTTGCCCTGCCCGGTGAACAAATCGATATAACACCCAACAGTTTTTTCAGTACGAGCCTGTTATATACATTCCCGTTTTATAAATAATATAATATTTCCCAAGATTTTTATCGATTCCGTGATTTTTAGAGGGAAACAAAATTTTAATCGATTAAATCGATTACAATCTTATTTTAAATATAATGTCATGCAAATCAGACCGGCAAAGTCAGCTCTTTTAAGCCAGTTATATATACTCCCTTTTAATAAACATTGAATTATATATCCTATTAATCATATTAACATAAATCCGGAAAGAGGTTTTAGAATATTTCTACCATGGTCATTCGATTTCCCCTGCAGGATGCGCAGTGATAATTTTTATGGCCTTAGGCAGGATTTCAATTTCCAGCTCTTCGTATTTTCCTATCAGCTCCCCGTCGACCTGGGCCGTTACAGGTTTCTCAAATTTTATTGAGGAATTACGACAGGGAATAATTACGGATCCCATTGAATCCTTCGCCAGTTCCATATTGAACCTGGAAAGACCGGCCAGGATCAATGTCTTCAATTCAATATTTTTTATGATCACCAGTTCAAAAATTCCATCGGAAATATCACCCTGCCAGTTCAATGTAACCCCTGTGCCATACTTACGGGCATTGGCAAAAGCAAGCATATAACCGTTTTCTTTGTATTCTTTCCCATCCGCATCGATCCTGAAATAGATTAGCTCTGGCTGGGTTATTTCGTGCAGAAAATGACGGGCATATCCGCTCAGGCCCCTGTCATTGTCATTGTAATATCCTTCCACGATCTGGGCATTCAGGCCCACGTCACCGATGTGAATGCAATAAAACTTTTTGTTTATCAGCAGGATATCGGTTTCCCTGACCAGGCGGGATTTCAGGAAAATTTCGAGAGCCTGGTCCGGGTCATTACCTATGCCGAGCTCTGCCGCCATTCCGTTGGCTGAACCGTAGGGAATGATCCCCATGGAAACCGGTTTATTTACAATGGATTTTGCCGCCAGGTTCAGGGTGCCGTCACCGCCGACAACAAGCAACGCCTGGGGTTCCGATTTAGCTATAGCCAGTCGTATATATTCCTCATCATTTTTCCCGCTGGTGGTCAAAATATCCCAATCTATGCCAAAACGGACGAATTCCTTCTTCATCCTTCGCAGGAAAAGATCTTTCTCCCTGCCCCCGGACACAGGGTTTGAAATAACAAGAGTATGCATTCCTTTTTTTATGAAATTAAAGTTAATTTAATCATTAATTACCGGAAAGTTGACAGAAAAACCCAGGTACATCCTTCTTCCTCTTACAGGGATCTTCAAGGGTAAAACACTCTGGCTTGAAGGCCAGGTGCTGCACCTGAGGAGTCATCATAAGGAAGTAAAAGCCGATGAAAGCCGGTGGAAGAATGTTTTCCGTGTAATATCCGCTTATCTTCCCGGGAATACGAGGAACGGCCTGCTCGAGATCGAAATATCAGGCAGGCACCGCCGGCTCACACTCACGCGAGGTGGATTTTTCAACATTCGGTTCAACAATTTGGAGATTAAAGATCCCATCCCGACTCCCAGTTATTATTTCCTGCGGAATGACCGGCGTCACAATGTACTTATCCCGGAATATTATAACCGGGAAATATTTCACCTAAACGGATTCCATGCGGGAGTAATTTCCGATATCGATGACACCATACTGGTTTCTCATGTCGGAAATCATATAAAAAGATTGCAACATCTCCTGGCGAAAAATGCCTACCGGCGAAAACCTGTTAGCCGGATGGCTTCCGCTTACCGTAAACTGGAAAGTAAAAACCTGGGGATGTTTTACGTTTCCAACAGTGAGGCCAACCTGTATCCAATGATCCATACTTTCCTGGGTCACCAGGGGTTTCCCGAAGGCCCGCTATTTCTAAAGCCTTATAAAAGATGGAAGGATCTGCTAAAGCCGAAGAAGAAAATTCATTTTTCAAAACATAAAAAAGAGAAGATACAGGAGATCCTGGAATTATTCCGGAGCAAAAACTTTATACTGATCGGCGATGACAGCCAGAAGGATGCTGAAATTTATGAAGAACTTGCAAACCAAAACCCGGGAAGAATTAAAGGAATCTTCATCCGGAAAACCGGCAGAAATCCGGATAAATTGACGCATCGCATTAAAGGTGACATGCAGGGTCATGAAAGCATTCCGATCCGGTATTTTAATGATCCGGATACCCTAATTATGGAAATAGAAGATATTCTTTTATGATGAAAGTGACGGGTGGGTGAGTGGACGAGTTATGGGTGGACGGGTGGACGGGTGGACGGGTGGACGGGTGGACGAGTGGACAGGTGATGAGTGGACGAGTGATGGGTGGACGAGTGACGGGTGGACGAGTGACGGGC
>JBJKSY010000487.1:0-10990 GCA_046703645.1 Cyclobacteriaceae bacterium | reverse complement strand
ATAATCACAATAATGCAATAAATGCCCAAGGTCCCTCTGATCAGGGTACCCTGATCGTGACCCTGGGAAATGATACCACCCTGTTCCAGCATTTCAGGATACAGGGGGACAGCATCTGGTCGGAAATTCTTTCCCTCCCCGGTGGTATTCGCGTCAGTAAAGGAAAAGGCACATTGGATAATAACGGGAAACTTTTATCGATGAATACCAAAGTTTATATCCCGGATTCCTCCGGTGCGCTGAAGGAAGATCATTCATCCACCCTCCTGTCTTCCCCTGACTCAACAATCATCACTTTTAAAAAAGATAATAAAATCACGAGAAGGAAAAGGGACCGTAACTGTTAAGTAAGTAATGCCAGTGACAATACCGGCTTCTATCTTTTCCCTTACTGGGGGTTTTTCGCACCTGAAACTGTGGGAGATTCCCTCATGGGGAACCAACTGGCCTTCAGCACTCCAAGAGTATTTACTATTAAAAGAACAGAACCGAATTCCATTCTTGTCGGAAGCAACCTGGAAGGTTATCTTACCCTTTTCATCGGTGAAAATGGTAAGCTGGATTCCATTAACGGCATCGGTTCATCTCTTAATATAAAAGGGAGAGTGATGCGGAATATGAATTTCGATTCCCTCGTTAATACGAGTATTGCCTCGCAACATAAGAAAGGCATAATGCAATATACCACCCGGCGCGATTCCGTGATGTTCTCAAAAGGAAGCCTGAAAATGAAGATCCTTTACTGGCGCCCTTCTGTCCGGGGGAGAAAAATTTTCGGGGCAGTAGTTCCCTATAATCGCTTCTGGAGGACAGGCGCCAACAATGCTACGGTCATAGAGATCAATAAAGCAATTTATTTTGCAGGTAAAAAACTTGACAAAGGAAAGTATTCCATCTTCACGATGCCTGATCCGGATCATTGGACACTGATGTTCAATAAACAAACCGATATCTGGGGAACGGATTATAATCCTCAATATGATGTATTGAAAGTACCCATGAAAGTTGAAAAACTGCCTTCCAAGGTGGAAACTCTTACGATTGAGCTCTTACCCAAAGGTCAGGGTGGCATGTTAAGTATTGCCTGGGAAAATACCAGGGCTACCGTAGATTTTAAATAAACGAAACCGGGTATTAATTGATTTCGTTTACCATCATCTAAATGCTCCCCAAAGGAACAAGCATACATTTAATTGCAATGCGTTGAGTTCAACGGGGAGATACAGTCATTCCAAACGAATAAATTTGCCCCCGTGCACCGTAACACTTTTGTTTTCACAATTATGATCCTAAATTTATTGCTATTAATTAAACAGAAAGATCCGACATGGCCATTATGAATTTGCGAAGATTATTATTGATTTTTATTTGTCTTATTATCCCCGCTTTTTTTTGTATTTCTTTTGCCCAGAATTCCAAATCGCCGGTGTTCCATGTTATAGCTTTTTATACCGCCAAAAACGACCTGGCTCACATCAGTTTTGTCCATGAAGCCAACCGGTGGTTTCCTTCCATAGCGAAGAAATATAATTTCACCTATGATTCGACAAATAATTGGAATAACCTGAACGATAAATTTCTTTCAAATTACCAGGTAGTTATTTTCCTAGATACCCGGCCTGATTCTGCCGGTCAGCGAGCCGCTTTTGAAAAATATATGGAAAACGGCGGGGCATGGATGGGATTTCACTTTGCTGCCTTCGCACTGACTCCTTCGGCTTATCCCCAGAACTGGGACTGGTATCACAATGAATTCCTGGGTTCCGGCCAGTATTGGAGCAATACCTGGAGGCCAACATCCGCTATCCTGCGGGTGGAAGACCCAGGTCACCCGGCAACCCGGAATTTGCCGGTCACTTTCAGTTCATCGCCCAATGAATGGTATCGCTGGAGGAATGACCTACGCAAAAACCCTGACATCGATATACTGGTCGCTATCGATTCAAGCAGCTTCCCTTTGGGTACCGGGCCCAAGCCGCAGGAGATCTGGCATAGTGGATATTATCCTGTCGTCTGGACGAACAGGAATTACCGAATGATCTACTTCAACATGGGACATAATGATATGGATTATGAAAACCATACAAATAGAACCTTGTCCCACACTTTTTCAAGCCCCATGGAAGATAAATTAATCATCAACTCGCTTCTTTGGCTCGGTCGCAAAAAGCCATAGAATTATTCTGTTCATTATGTACCTCCAAATGTCTATGTGTCCCTATGTGCCCATGTGGTTCAATGTTTTTTTTACCACATAGACAAATAGGTCACAGCAGGTCGAATTTTTCATTTCCTGTTCTATGTATTTCTATGTGTCCCTATGTGCCTATATGGTTCAATGTTTTTTTTACCACATAGACACATAGGTCACAGCAGGTCGAATTTTACATTTCTTGTTTTTATATTTCTATGTGTCCCTATGTGCCTATGTGGTTCAATGTTTTTTTACCACATAGACAAATAGGTCATAGCAGGACGAATTTTTCACTTCTTGTTCTATGTATTTCTATGTGTCCCTATGTGCCTATGTGGTTCAGGTATTTTAACACATAGACAAATAGGTCATAGCAGGTCGAATTTTTCACTTCTTGTTCTATGAATTCCCATGTGTCCCTATGTGCCTATGTGGTTCAGGTATTTTAACACATAGACAAATAGGACACTAAGTCCTTCCAGGGCGGGAATAATCCATAAAAAATCAATCCGGTAAGTTCCGATATAATTCATTGACGAAGGTCTTTTGCCCCTCTTTAAAAATATTAGTTACATTGAAATTGATCAAAATGCCTTTCGGTACTTCCAGCAATTTCATATATGTAAGAAGTTGAGCATGATATACAGGATTGATAGCTTCCACCGATTTCAATTCAATGACAATACATTCTTCAAACAGGAAATCACATCTTAAGTCAACATCCAGTTCCAGTCCTTTATAATTCACGGGAACCAATAAATTAGATTTCACTCTATGTCCGCGTGCCTGAAATTCACGGTTCATACATTTTTGATAAACACTTTCGAGCAAACCGGGCCCCAGTGTTTTATGCACTTCTATGGCAGTGTTCAAAATGGCATAAGTAAATTCATCGAGAAGGGACTTTGATAGCATGGTTGAAAAAATATATAATCAAAATAAATGATTTACAATCCAAATCCCATCCAATGACAAAAAATTTATATATAAACTTAAATTACAGAGTCATCAAGCAATAAAAGAAATACACAGATAAACTCTTTGTTGTTTTGAGAAGCTTTAATGCTCCCCCGTATAATAAATTTTAATCAATTTTTTTTATTGAAACCCTTTTCACACCACTGTAATCAAGGTTGTGCACTTTCCGGATATATTGAATTATCGATTCGGCGGTGGTGATCATCATGGACTTGCCGGGATCCCTGTGATCGAATTTATAGGCGCTGACAACATAGCTGCTCAGTCCTACCTTGTATTCCTTCCCGGGCCTGAGCAACCTGCCCGAATTGTCTTTTATGATTACATCCTTATATTTTCCCGACTTATCAAGAATCACTTCATATTTACCTCCGCTGATCTGTAATTCTGGCCGGTTATGAAGTTTATAAGAATGACTTATCAGGGATTTCAATTCATTGTAATTCATTTCCAGGGAAACAATTTCATTTCCGAACGGATCGAGTTCATAAATGGTTTTCATTGTGACAGGACCCTGCGGGATCTCCCGGATACGGATGCCTCCATTATTCTGAAACGCAAAGTCACAATTACCCTTCGCCCTGACAGCATCGGTAAAGAGTGATCCCAGTTCATCCTTTCCCCTTACGGGCTTAAGTGCCTGCCCGATCACCTGATTGAGGGATTCGTTATTATTATATTTATCGATAAGGGAATCTATATACGGATCGGAATCCGGATAAGTATTGAGGTTGATCAACGTATCAGTTTTAGACACTACCTGGCCATTCCTGAAAACCAGGGTAAGTTTCCCGACATAATTCAGATAATCACCGGCCTGTGTGATCAGGACGCCATTGGTCTCTTTAGGGTTCTTTATGATGGTATGCGAGTGTCCGCCTACGATAGCCGTAAAGTAAGGGTATTTCTCTGCCAGCTTCATATCCGATTCAACACCAAGGTGTGACAGGGCGATGACTGCATTGTTATGGTCTTTAAGGCTGTCATAATTCCCGGCAATGGTCAGGGCTTTGGGAAAGGCCAGGCCTTTGATCTTTTCCGGGTCAGTAGCAGGAAGGTTATCGATCGAAGTTTCCAGAAGTCCGAGGAAGGCGACTTTTAATCCGTCTATTTTCCATATATAATCAGGTGCCGGCTGTTTCAACGGTCCCTGTTCGACCTTGATATTCGCACAAATGAACGGGAAATTCGCCTGTGTTATCCGTTTTGCGAGGATCTCCTGGCCATAATCGAATTCATGGTTCCCGTATTCATTCAACCGGAAGCCGACCTTGTTCATGAGATCAATCTGGGGAAATCCCTTTTCAGGGTACTGATCGACAACCGGGTTACCGCTGAAAAGATCTCCTGCACTTACAAGTATCACATTTTTATTTTCCGCCCTGGTTTTTTCGACATAAGCCGCCAGCTTACCGAAATTATTGATGTGTGCATGCATATCGTTTGTATGCAGGATGATCAGCCGGGTATCTTTTTCCTGCTGGCAGGAAGAAAGTGAAAAGCCAAGTACAAGGATCAGGACAGCGATGGCGGGGATACGGAAGAGATTCTTCATTTTTTTTCGTTTTTTACCAGGAATATATGTTCCGATTCAGTTATAGGTCCGTCAGGGGATCGCTCATTCCGACTGCTATCCATGATCAAAAGATCACCCTTCCGGCAGGAGGTCCAAGCGTCACTGTTGAATTTTAATATGGCATCTTTCACCCGGCCGCCGTCATGGATGATAACCTTTTGATCGTTAACGTAAACGTCCATCTGAAAGCTAAGTTAATATTGAAAATACCTACTGTAAAAATGCATTGTACACCTGGAATCAACAAGCGGACAGGGTTAAGTCAATATGAAGTTTCAAAAAAATACACAAAATCACAGGATCAGAAAATAAAGGATATTTATGTAATCACCTTTTGACTTACTTCGGCAAACTCACCCGGAATTTTACAATTCGAAGTGCAATGTCTTCCGAGAATACCGGGGATGCAACAGTAAATACGCCGGAATCATTATCTAAATGTTCCGTCTTCAGAATTTTCCCGTCTGCCGGCCTGATCCAGTCTGCTTCGAACTTCCCCCTTGTTAATTGGAGGGTTAGTGTTGCCTGGTATTGCGACGGGTAAACAGTGTAGGCAGAAGAGTCTTCCGTGCATTTACCGCCATGTATATAAAGTATATACTGGTTTCCCGGCCAGCTCATGGCTTTGTAAAAAGTATTTGGCGGAACCCCTGCTTCAATGAAACCTGTATCCGGTTTCATTTTCCGGAAATCCACGCTGTTGATGAATTTTACAAGCGCCTTCAAAGTGCCGCAAATTGCCTCGTTATCCGGCGTGTTTCCCGAAGGATCGGCATCCGTATACCTGCCGTTCAGGTGGTTGAAGGATCCTCCTCCGCCAACTATGAATTCCCAGGCTTCCACCCTGGAATCGGCAATCGAATCTCCCTTATACCAGACCGGGTAATAATAGGTTTCATTCAGCTCGACCGGCTTATTATATGAATATTTAAATTTCAAGCCATTCAAACCGCCAAGCTGCCGGCCGTAGGCTTCGTAATCATACTGGCAGGTAATGACCGATATTCTGGGGTCTGCTGAAAAATCGCAGGGGCCGTTCAGGGGTCCCTCGATCTGCTGTGCCACAAGGTGTTTTTTGGGCAGATCTTTTTCAGTCTGAACCACGGTTTCTATCATATGATCCAGCCACTGACCGGCTTCAGCTATCGGTGTGCCATTAATGGTAGGTTCGTCGCATAATTCCAGGATCACATTATCGAAAGAGTTCACTTCCTTTACGATGCGTGCTACATAATCCGATTCATATTTTACCAGGTCCGGGTGTTTAAGGGTTTGGGCATCGTTGAACGGGCAGTTGCCTGTTCCCTGGATATTATTTTTATAATACAAAGGGCATATAGGCCAGCAATCCTCATACTGAGCATTGAAAAAACAGATTTCAACTACAATGCCTTTCTTTTCTGCATAGGATATAAAATCATCTAACCTTTTAAAATACTCCGGGTTCCACTGATCAAGGTCGAACTTGTTTCCGCCGAGGGCATATCCGCTCTCGTTGCTCCTTTTCCAGGGCAGGATTATATCATCCGGTTCAGGCGCCAGGGTGTTTCCCTTTATCCATTTGCCCGGAGGCTCTGTCAGGTAGCCCGGGTAAATGCGCGTATAATTCAGATCATGGGATGCCAGCCAGTCAAGGTATTTATGATAATTGAATCCTTTATTCACAATAGCTCCGTAATGCTCTGCCGATGTGATGAGAACAGTGGGTTTGTTCTTATAAAAATAATAATGAGGATTGGACGATAAGAGCGATATCGGCTGAGCGTTCAGTACGCCGGTCAGAAACAGAAGGAATATGGTTACCCTGATCTTTTTCATAAGTGCGGAAAAATATTGGGGACAAATTACATATTCCGCTGCTCAATTTTAATAACCGGGCGGATTAAAATGGTTTGCCGATCCAGATGCGTTCATGCCACTGAAAACCCACCTTGCTTTTATTCAGGCTGATACCGGGGGCATAGGAATTCTGCCAATCCAGTATCCCTGTGTCGGAGATAGTTTGCCAACCTGTTCCTGTCGCCATGGCATTAAATTCTCCGGGTTCGAATTCAGAAAGAAGGGGTTCTCCCGTTAATTTACCAAATAATTTCAAAGACAATCGCTCATGCCAGTTCCGGCTACATTTTTCCATATAGGTCAATGCAACGCGGCTTTCCCCCACTGAAACCAGGTTAATGTCTTCAAGGGTCCCGGTTACATCCTCAGGTTCGAGATACATTGTGACTCCTTCCCATAACCAGAAAGTGGATTGGCAGGGATCAAATCCTGATTTCTTTAATTCATAAAGTATATCTTCATTTTTAAAATCGACCGCCACATGGTGCACGATCCCGGCCTTATGATCCAGCGCCGAAACGAGTTTTAATTTCATGGATTGTGTAGCAGGGTGATCCACCTCATATACAACTACATCCTTAAGACATTCAATACGGTATGCCCTGCTGTCCAATCCCGCTCCAAGGATCACCAGTTGCCGGAAGGGGGGAGCCGATTCAATGGCATGATCCAGCACAACAGTACGGAACTGGTTGAACACGGCCATGCCATGGCTCATCCAGAACGGATAAGGCGCTACGTCATGATTTGCTCTCTTGCGATCCACCAGTTTTTTCCACGACGAACGAAGAAAATTTTCGGCAACAGGATCCGAAAAACCGTTTACCTCAGGATAAATATTACCCAGCGCCCTGTTCAGGGCCACATATTGTGCGGTATTGCTTGCCCTTCCCTTTTTCATAAGGTCAAAATTTTTCTGCTATCAAAATTACTCAGGTCCCTGAAAGGCAGAAAATCAACCGCGGCGGATAATGTCCCGTTTACCGGTAAAATAGTTTCATTGACCGATACCGGTTTTTACAGCTTCAATACCCTGTAGTTTCACGCAGTAATAAAAGGTATCTAATCCCATGGCAAGGTCAGCTTTTATTCTTCGGCCAGTTTTTGAATTTGCACCAGGATAGGGTTCCAGCCTTCCCCATCCGGATTGGAATCCCTGAACCTTTTCTCACCATCTGCAACTTTTGAATAATCACCCTGGGTTACCGTAAGAAGGGTATTTCCGTTTTTGTTTTCCAGGGAATAAGTGACGGTAAGGTGATTTTCAGGAATGTCTTCCATTCCGGAATTAGGATCAAACGTTGTATAAATGAGAAGATTTCCCGGTTGTATATCCTTGATTATTCCCGTTACGGCAATTAATTCCTGGCCATTGTAATTCATTTTCCATAACAATTTGCTTCCGGGTTTCCAATCTGAGATCGTCTCACAGCCGAACATGTATTTCTTTGTCATTTCCGGATTTGTTAGTACATCCCAAACCTTTTCAAGGGAGGCATTTACCAGGATAGAATTTGTAATATATAGACCTTGTTCCATCAGATTTTAATTTAAGTCTATAGTTTAATTTTATTTTCATCCCTATGAATGCCCAAAACAGTATTCATAAGACCTGAATTGATCAATACAGAAGCAAGAAATTTCAGCGGGTATATATAAAAAAGAACCACCAGCAGCAACAGTGAATTCAGAAATATGATGGGGCCGTCGATGATATGGTAATGCTTAAAAAAATTATAATGAGTATGCCATATAGCGATCAGCAAAGCAAGGGTCACTCCGAAAGCCGGAAATCCCTTCATGGAATTTTCCAACTGCCCGAAAGATGTGGGAACCTGCAATGATACGACAAGAAGAGTGATGGCAAATGCAAAAACCGCATCGGAAAGATTCTCAATTCTGGAGGTGTCGGATCTTCCAAACGGCATCAACCCAGAATTATTTTTCACCGGTTCATCCATAATTTCATTCGCAATTATTGTTTAAAATTTCCCGGGTCCTGAATTATTCCCTACTTTGGAGTAACCCGTTAATCATTTTTATTCCCTCTGTTCAATTCCTTAACCTTTCAAGATATCAATGATTGTTGTGTATGCCAATAACTTTCACTGAAAATTTTTCATCACCCTCCGCCCAATACCTGTATTATAAGAAACAGAGCTGTCCCTGGTTCGTTTGAATAATTTGAAATACTTTTAAAGGCCTGGAAATTACAGGATCAATTATTATGGAAACTCGCGATTTTAATTCCATCAGCCCTTCCGCCAAATCCCTGTTGTTTATGAAAGGGCATACGGATATCCCCTATGCTAAAAAGACCGCCGAATTAATGATGCACCCCGATAAATTCATACCTGATTATACCAGGAAAGATCTCTCCTTCTGGGCAAGAATGGTTCATTTTGAGAACCGGTACTGGAGCATTGACCAGTTATTGACAGGGTTGCCGGTCCGTAACATTCTTGAAATTTCATCCGGTTATTCATTTCGAAGTCTGGCTATGGCGCACCATTTCGATTGTCACTATATTGATACGGATCTGCCCGCGGTAATCGACATTAAAAAAAGTATTCTGAATGACCTGAACGGTGATATATCAGATATGAAGGGAAAACTGGAACTTATTCCTTTGAATGCGCTTGACGGGGAACAATTCAATGAAGTTATCAGTCGATTCCCGGACGGAGAGATCATAATCGTGAATGAAGGGCTGTTAATGTACCTTAACGGGGATGAAAAGGATAAATTGTGCAACCTGATCCGGGATATATTGCAAAAACGGGGCGGATACTGGATAACCTCGGATATTTATATCAGGAACCGGATGGATAAACTGGAGTTGAAACTTGATAATAAGACCAAAGAATTTTTCGAGCAGCATCAGATTGAAAAGAACAAATTTGAAAATTTCGCCGATGCCAGACAATTTTTTGAAGATCATGGTTTCTTAGTTGACGCTGAAGCAAAAACCGACCGGGTGAAACTGAGTTCTATGAAATACCTGATGAGGAATTCATCCCTTATACAACTATTTAAAATGCGGAAGGGCGCGAAAATGCAGGCCACCTGGAGGTTAAAAATCAGCCGGAAATGAATAAAATGGATATGAAAATTAAGTCTTACAGCTTTCGGGGCCTTTCGTTGATTATCGCTTCAGGATTTCTTGCGTTTCTTAGCCCGGCATGCCGAACCGGAGATCCTGCCATACCCTCATTTCAGTTAATAACTGAAACCGAGATTAACTTTAATTCCTTCGTGGACTGTAATATGGCGGAAGTATGGATCGGGGATACATTCCGGATCTTTCCGGGGAAGTACGGGGAAGATCCGCTCTGGGGCAATGCAGCCGATCTTAAATATGCCGACGGAATGTCAGCCGATGAAGCCTTTCAGCGCCCGGCAGAATATTTTCACTCGCCGGTAATGCCGATGAATTCCTCGCCGGACCAGCCTGGTCTTCATGGAGCCGTCTGGTTTGAGTCACTTTACCAGGATCCCTCCGATCACTCCGGTCATACACTGTATGCCGTTTATCATAATGAAAATTATCCATCGACCCTGCCTTATAACCCAATATCCGGTGAAGGGTACAAACCCGGGAACTGGCCCGAGGGGTTGAAAGGACCGGGTACTGATGCTGCAGTTTGCAGGATTGGCATTATGAAATCGATTGACGGAGGCAAAAGCTGGAATGATAAAGGAATTATCCTTGAGGACCTTCAGCCGCGGTTGATCCTGCGACCTGATAATACTTCCATAAATTTTGCCGGGGGCGTTGGAGATCCATGTGCTGTCGCTGACGGGAAGTTCCTGTATATATTTTTCAGCGAATATGGCTATCCGGGAAATTATGAACATTCTTCCTATGATCCACAAAGGGAATGGAAGGGCCAGTGCATATCAGTCGCCAGGATCCTCCTTTCCGACCTCGGGCATCCGCAGGAAAAAGCCAAACGGTGGGGAGGTAAATCATTCAACATCACCTGGCAAGGTTCAGGATCCCCGGTTGATCGATTCCGGATCCCTGTCAATGAAGGAGGCGGACCTGTTTCTTCTCCGGCGGCTAAATATTACTGGGGGCCATCAGTGAGCTGGAACTTTTACCTGAATGAATGGGTAATGGTGATGGCGAGGGCTGAAGGTCCGTCATGGAAAGGCAGTCGAATATATATTTCCTTCAACAAACATCATGATCTCGGGGTCGGCAATAATTCCCAGGATTGGTCAACACCACAATTATTAATCGATGACCCCGGACATATTCTCTGGTATCCCTCCCTTCAGCCGACAGGTACTGAAACCGGCAAAAAACAAAAGTTAACATGCCTGAGACTCGGCAGGGAGGCAAGACTTTATTATAAAGATATTCATAGTGACTCAAGCGAATATTCCTCCCGTTTCCT